>JAHJSX010000057.1 GCA_018830205.1 archaeon
CTTATCGGGCCGCTTAGCGTTGGGTTCTGGGTATTTGAGGTCTTCCTTGGAATTCTTGTCCCATTTGCCCTGCTCCTTTACCCTGGCAGGACGCTCAACAGAATTGCTATCGCCTCATTTTTGATAGTAAGCGGCATATTTGCGCTCCGGTTCGACTTTGTAGTTGCCGGACAGCTATTCCCTGTTCTTGAAGGTTCACACTATGCAGTCTATTTCCCAAGCCAGGTGGAAATCCTGATTGTCCTTGGAGGAATGGCGCTTTGCGCGCTCATGTACACTCTTGGAGATAAATTCTTACCACTAAATGGAGGACATGGAGAACACGAAGAGGTGAAAAAGTAAACAAAGGTAGGAGGGAAAGAGGGATACGAGACAAAGGAGATGATATGGGTTGTCTTGTCTTGGGCTCCTCCTACCTATGTTACTCATTTTAGAAGTTCTTGTATTTATAGTTTTGTTCTTTCGTGCACAACCCACAACCGTGCATAACTGATTCCCCATAACTATTTTTATGTCAATGTATAAATGTAGCTAGGTAAAGTATACAGGGGTTTATGATACGGTGAGGAGTGGTAAAGAGTGAAAGTTTTACGGCTGCCGGAAGGTCTCAGGCTCGTTGACTTCGCCTCTGCAATAGTTATTGGCAGTCTCGGTCTTTTCATCAATACTATGTATTTCACGCTGGAGTACTTGAAAAGTTCCGGCGATGTCCTGGCTCAAACCTGGGCCAGGCCGGTGGAACATGCTCTGGTAATCTCGACGGTACCCCTATATCTGGCAGTGGGGTACATCTACTGGAGTCAAAAAAGAGTAGCTACAGAACTGCAATTAGCCAATAAGGATCTAGAACGCTCAAAAAACCTAAAGGAACTTTTTGCTGATATTCTTCGCCACGACCTTACAACCCCCTTGACAATCCTTAGCGGATTCGTGGATTTGATCCCAGAAGAGAAACTGGAGGAAGACGTGAAAGAGAACTTCAAAGAAATCGAGATGGGCATTGAAAGAATGACATCACTGATTGAAAAAGCAAGTGTTCTTTCAAAAATTGAACACAAGACCGACCTCGAAAGAGAGGGCCTTGACCTTGTCCAGTGCATTAATGACGTCCTCTGGATGTACTGGACACTTGCAAATATGAAAAACATCGAGGTGGAATTTGAAAATAAGGAGCCCACCTTTGTACAGGCAAACATGGTCATTGAAGAGGTTTTTGGGAATTTGTTTTCCAATGCAATAAAATACTCCCCTGAAAATACAAAGATTGTGGTCGATATCAAAAAATTCAAGGAAAGATGCAGAGTATATTTCAAAGACCAGGGCGAGGGCATAAAAGATTCAGACAAAGAAGCGATATTCACGAGGTTTGAGAGGAGGCAAAAGGGCCCTGTAAAAGGTATTGGACTGGGCCTTACAATTGCCAAAAAGATTGTCGAACTCCACGAAGGACGCATATGGGTGGAGGACAACCCAAGTGGCGGGTCAATCTTTATAGTGGAACTTCCCATAAACGGGGATTTGCCAGTGAGGGAGGAATAAGATGGCTAAAATCCTGGTAGTCGACGACGAAGACGACGTAAGGCTGGTTACCCAGACAATTCTCAAAAAAGCAGGGCACGAGGTGATAGAAGCCGCCGGTGGCGGTGAATGCCTAAAGATTTTGGAAAGTCATAAACCTGACATGATAATTCTTGACGTGATGATGCCAGATATGGGTGGCTGGGAAGTGTGTGAGAAGATTAAATCAAACAAGGGGCTTAGTGACATCCCAGTGATAATGTTCACTGTAATGGGGGAGATGCAAGACATGAGACATAGCAGGGGGACCGGTGCCGATGCCCACGTAAGTAAGTCCTTTGGTATGAATGTTTTGCTGAAGACCGTGGAAAGGCTGCTTGAATAATATTTAAACTCTATTACACCCTATGCCCAGCATCCCTCAAATGGAAAAGATTCCATAAGAGCTGTGTACATATCCTTGTAATCCTTCGTTATGATACTTCTCTTTTGTGAAAAATAATCTTGCGCTCCGATAAGCGATTCCCCTATTTCTCCTTCGGTAAGAGGGCGTTCTATGCACAAAGGAGGAATCCCGCCGCCCTCATATGGGCCATACTCGCAGCGGACAGCCGTATTAGAGGTTATATGGCCATATACTTCATTTTCGTGTTCATTTAACTTTATCAACCCATGGTCCCTCACAGATTCTGGAGAGGCAAGAAATTTTTCAAGCTCTTCTCGCGGCGGCGTTTCCATTCCCAGATTTACACTCGTCTCATAAACTTTATATCCGGGGTTTGACCCCAAACTTATTGATTTTTGAGGTTTTTCAAATCCAGCCTCAAAGTAAGAGAACGTGATACTCGATTGTTCGTTCGTAATTGTTTTACCATTCTCAACAAAGGAAAAACTGACCCCCCATCCCGCATTTTCCGGATTTTTTAGGGCGTGTACTCCAAGACCGAAAACTTCAGGAACTCCCGCCCCGGAATAGGAGAATGTGTTCAAGGTTATGATGTGCGGGTCTTTCCTTTGTATTGTAGAGTCTGTAATCTGGCAATCGCTTCTTGCGCCTTCTCCTTTGCACCACCGCTTCTCATAGAAGTTTCCAATCTCCTTGTAGCCCACAAAGCGCCAGCTTGAATCCGTTATGCTCTCTATACATTCATCTAGGTTCTTCATCTGTTGCTCCTCAGGCTCAGATTCAAATTGCAAATGGGATAAATTTCCATAGACCTCAGTTTCTTGTACCGGAACGTCTGGCTGCATGCAGCAGCTTGCAAGAGCAGTGAAAATAATTGAAATTGCAAAAAATGACCTCATCATGTTTCATTGCCCCCTATATCATAAAAAAATTACCTCGCAAGTCCCCATGCCTTTTTTATATATATAAAAAAAAAAGTGAGAAAGGGGGAGTAATTTTTGGGTAAGATTACCCAGTCCATTACTTCCTTTCTCTTGGCGTGCTGGGAGTAACCCGCCTTCTGTTAGTCTCCACTCTAAAATTCACCATCGAAAATGGCAAATTTTTTCGTGTAGATTGGCATCATTCGACTAAGCGCCCCACTATAAGCCTCGTGCGGACGTAAGCGGCTTTTATTTGGGCTTGCATCCCCGGAGGTGGCCGTTTCATCGTCACTGCGCGCGACGTCAACTTTTGGTATCATTCCGCACGCGCGGACGTATCGTTTCTGCTCCAGTGCTGGGCCTCTCGGCCCTCCCTTTTGCAAGGGGCCGGGTTCCGCAGTGATGGGCGGAGTTTCCTCACCGACTTGCGTCAGCGTCAGATGCCCTCCAGCTCGCCATTTAATCCTTTGACAAGTAACATAGATAAATATTTGCGAGTTTTATGTCCTTATGACTTGAAATAAAAGTTTAAAGTCCCCGGGGAAAAACAGCTTTAAGATGCCCCGGGGTTGTGTGTGGAGAGGTTTTGGACTGTGGTACTTGGTATTATCTTTCTTTAATCTTATATTCATAGATTATTTAAAAAAAATTTTAATGATTAACTCACTTGTGTGAAAAATAAAACACCAGTTCGTCATCGGTTATTTCGTCAAGCCTCACGAAGCCGAATCTTTCGAACTGGATGATTTCGTCGACTTTGATGTTCTTTAGGTCTGGCTCCCCATATCCATTTATAATTCCCTCAGGTGAGACGACTTTTATTTTGACGTTGTTATCGCCGAGAGTCCAATGTACAAGCCTCGCTTTTTTCGCCCTTGCTTCCTCAAGCTCCCTGCTTATGAATTTCGCTTCTGCGCATGTCTCTTTTTTGTCTACAATCTCGACATTGAAGGCCTCCATCAGCCTCAGGAATTCTCCTTTTTTTATGTTTTCAAAATCAGAAGAAGATAAATAAAATTTCACTGTTTCTTTTTCTTTTATTTTCCCAAGACTCCTATTTCCCTTGTCCTTGAAATCTGGATGAAGTAGGGCATGGAATTCCATTCCTGGTGCACCTGTTACCGAAATCTCTTTTGGGCCGTCGACAAAGAAATACCTGTTTGCATCCCTCTCGATTAGCTCCCTGTTATATGCGTAAAGATTCTTCCAGCTTAAGTTGATATCAGAACGCTTGGTACCTACATCCATCATGGCCCGCCTGATGGCCTTCGGCTGTATTCCTCTTTTTGCAATGGCACGAAGTGTGCCGAGTCTGGCATCGTCCCATCCCGTGTACTCTCCCGTTTCTATTCCCTCTTTTGTTGCAGAAGTGCTAAGCGCCAGCTCCTCCACTTTGAGCCGCCCATAGTGGATGTATTCAGGTGGAGTCCAGCCGAAGTAGTCGTAAATGAAGCGCTGTTTTCTTATGTTTGGAATGTGGTCCTTGCCGCGAAGGACGTGTGTCAGCCCATTGAAGTGGTCATCTATTGTCACTGAAAAATTCATGAGTGGATAGACCCTCTTTCCTGCGGCCCTCGGGTGAGGGTGCTCGCTTATCCTCATAAGCGGGAAGTCCCGCATTGAAGGGTCATTTATTTCAAGGTCGGTTTTCAGCCTTACAACTGCCTCGCCCTCTTTGTAATCAGAAAACATCTTTTTGTATTTTTCAAGATTTTTCGGAATGTCATTCCTCCTGCAGGGGCATGCCTCTTTATCAATCCTGAGCTTGTAGAAAGCCCCGGACTCACATGTGCAGACATAGGCATAACCCAATTCAATCAGCTTCTCAGCATGTTCATAGTAAATCTCAAGCCTCTCGGACTGGATTATTATCTCATGCGACACAACCCCAAGCCACTCTAAATCTTCCTCTATCATTTTATAGGCCTCCGGGTCAACGCGGGAGGGGTCAGTGTCTTCAATTCGAAGAATCAGCTTTCCTTTGTATTTCTTTGCATATTCATCATTTAGTATGGCGGCGCGCGCGTGGCCCAGGTGGAGGGGGCCCGATGGGTTGGGAGCAAACCTCAAGACAACGTTTTCTGGATTTTCAAGCTCCGGGAGGCCTATCCTCTTTTCTTTTTTCTCTACGTATTCAAACTGTTTTACGTCTTTTTCCAGCTGCTCCTTTGGCATGGCATTTACCTCTGCCACAATCTCCTCAATTATGGGCAGAATCTTGCCTACCTTTCCCCGAAGCTCTGGCGACTCTGCAAGCACACGCCCCAAAACTGCCTTTTTGTCTGCCTTTCCAAAATCTAGTGCATTCTTCAAAGCGTGCTTCCGGATAACTTCCATGAACAAGACTTGGCATAAAAACTCTTAAGTCTTTTGGAACTTGACCGTAACAAATTTATATTCAGGCATTGACATTGAATCAGGTTATAATAATGAAGAAGGAACTAGAAGGGATAATGGGAAGAGACGGCGCACAGCCGGCCTTAAAGACAGAGGACGGCAAGTCAAGGCTGATTTACAACCTTTTTGACGGGTTTAGCGGGAAGAAAGTTAAGCTAACAATTGAGGAGATCGTGGAGGAAGAAGAGACCGAAGAAGAATTAGAATGGACAGAAATCGAAGAAGAATCTGGAGAAGCACTGGAATTTGAAGAAATAGAGGAAGAAACAGAAGCAAATACTGAAGAAGAGGAAGGAGAAGGGGAAGAAGAGGAAGAAAACACAGATTAGAACTTATTATTTTTAATTTTATTTTATTATAACTGGAAATTAGAAATTATCAATATTTTGGAGTTTTTGGACCTTCAAGAGTATTTTTTACTCTTTTTGCAATTGAGCGTATTGCAGGATTCTCAAGTAGCATTCTGGTTACTAGGTTTTGCTGCAGATACTCTGTGCATTCATCCAATTTATTTCGAACAGGAACTTCACACTCGATTCTAAAGTCTGTGGAGAATTCGGGTTTTGTCCCGTAAATCTTTGAGGCCTTTAATATGTGGCTGGCCTGATGCAGGTCAACACACCCAACCTCGCATGCTGCCATATCAAGTGCAACGACATCCCTTGATGCCATCAGAAAGCCAGTCTGGCGAATCCTGCCAGAGGTTGGGCCGCGCTCATCAAGGCTGTAGATTCCATCAAGAATGTTTATCGGGGGCCGTATAACCTCAAGTATGTCCATAAGAGTTGAATCAATTTTGTGGTGATACTTTGATTTGTTTTTGTCCTGGATAAAGCCAAAAAGGTTCTTTATGCCAAGCGTCATGCCTGTAAGGGTGTGGGTTTTGAAAACAGGTATATTAATTACTACGGATTCGGTGGCAATCTCTGGCAGACGAAGCCCTTTGTGGGTAAACGTCTTGACCTCTGACAGGTTCAAAAACTCGCACTGGAGCGGAAAGCTTCTCATTATGTTTGTGTGGTCCTTGAAAGTGGAGTCGGTCTCTCCCACGAATACGTTTTCTGTCCTTGTCCTTGCCAAATCTACTACACTCTGCAATAGGCGCATGTCTGTTGTTACTCCGTTTTCGTAATTTGCACAGTAGTTGGGCTTTATGAGCACCCTGTCCCCTTCCTTGATTAACTCCTTCCACCCTATGAGGTCAAAAAGCTTCTCTACGCTTTCATCAAGGTCTGTGACCTTCTCAAAAAACACCTTCATTTGTAAATCCCCGCAACAATGGAGTGGTCTTTCTCATACGGCCCCAAATCAATGACCTGCGTGATTTTAACTTCTTTTAGTTTGGCAATTTCTGCGGCTATCACATCCTTTGGGCCTCTTGCGGAATCGATGCTTCTCGCCTTTATCACGAAAATGATGCGGCCCCCGTCTTTGAGGTACACGCGGGCGTTTTCAAGGAGTATCTCTGCTTGGTTTGCCTGCGCCACGTCCTGGTAGATTACATCGCAGCGCTCAATGAGGCCGAGATACTCTTCCGGCCTTCTTGCATCTGCTAGTATCGGCAGCATGTTTTTCCTTTCTTTTGTATTTTCAATAAGCTCCCGAAAAGACCTCTTTGAAAATTCGATGCAGTAGACCATACCGCCTGACGCAATGTCCGAGACATGGGAAGCCGTAGTGCCTGACGCAGCGCCAAGATACAGGACATGCGAGTCCTGTTTTATTGGTAAATCCAAAAGGCCGTTCAAAATAGCCGCAGCAAGCTTGCTCCGCCGCGGGTTCCAGAGCCGGAGTTCCTGGCCGTCCTGCTGGACGAGCCTCTCGCCATAGACTCTTTTACCTGGTGTGAGATTGCATGTTGCAATGCTTCCCCCTACTTCATAGACCCCGTCAAACTTCACTTTTTCCTTCCCTTCCGTTTCTTTTTCTCCGGCACGTAGCGGATAATCCTCATCTTTTTAGGTTCGCTCTTGTACTGCTCCTTTATCTCTTTTAGGCGCCTTTTGAAGTCGCGCTTGAGGCCGTCTGCGATGTACTGGCCTGTGAACGCATCCGCCTTTGCTGCAATCGACGCCTTGCCTGAAAAGCTTCTTGAGATTTTTCCGCGCTGCCACCAGGGGGCGGTCTTTATTGAGGGGTGCTGGAATATTACTCCATGCTTTGGGGGGTCCGCCCGGTGTTTCATGTGCTTGAACATTGCTTTCTTTGCACCAAGCACCTGCAGCCTGCTTGCAGGCATTTTTGCAAGGTTTTCAAGGCCCTTGGCCTGGGATATGAGCTTTGCCCCGACAATAGGGCCTGCAAATGCCGAGAGGTTGGGCGCGACCTCCTCCATCGCAGACTCTATGTATGAATACAGCTCATCTTTGAATTTGTAGGTACCAGCAATCTCTTTTGCAAAACGAGTGAGGATTTCTATATCCACGTCCCCAAGCCCTGCACCAATGGAAGTAGTATCAAAATCTTCCGGAAAATCATCTCTCCTGCCATATTTTTTTACCAGTTCTACGAACTCCTGGTGCTGCTCAACTTTATTGTCAAGCTCAGGAAAGTGAAGCGAATACCACTCCCTGATACGCTCAGAAAGGATGTTCAGGGCTTCCTCTGTGTCGTCCTGGGCCTCGACTGCCTGTATTATTAACATGTCTCGATTTAGTGTGCTGATGTCTTTTTTTGCCAGAACTTGCGAAACCTCTTTTAAAAGCGCGTAATATTCATCCCTTGTGGTGCCGGACTCCTGTAGCAGGATTTCAAGGTCATGGGATTTTGATTTTTTTTCGATTTTTTTGTTCCCTATGCGTTTTAAAATAACCTCCTCCTCAATGGATTTGTCCCCAATTCTTTTTGCAATTTCCCCCGCATCACGCGGGAACGGCTCGAATGCTATAACATGATCGCCTTCAAGCGCAAAGACCCCGAGCACGTTTTTGTAAATATGGACCTTCATGATTTATGCCTCAAAATTATTCTCCCTGGCAACTCCTCTTGCCTCTTCGACAATCCTTTGCAGCTTTTTTGTCTTTAGCCGTGTTTTGTTCTTTAGACTGTTGAAATCATTTTTTGTGAGGTCTTTAATCAGCATGTATCCTGCTCTGGAAAACTTATCGAGGGAATGCTCGTCAATTGAACGAAGCATGGTTAGTGGATACAGGTTTTTATCTTCAATCATCCTCTCAAGCCCCCGGTCTTGTGGGTACCTCCAGCAAAGAAGCTTCATACCGGTGCAGTTTGCATATTTTATGGCCGGGGTGGAGGCCCTTGTGTTGCATGCCATCCAGACGGAATCAAAATGCTCCCCTCCATTGGTTAGGTCCGAAAATCTGGCGTATGTATAGAGGGCCTCTTTCAGGTCTATGTAAGTTCCAAGGGAATTGTGATACTTGCATTCAATAAAATGTCTCATCCCACTGTCACGGTCAACTGCAACTATGTCTATCTCATGGGTGGCGCAGCTACCCCTTATTTTGGCCCTGAGCTCTGTATCATAGCCGTACTCCTCGAGAACCCCTGCCACATAAGTCTCAAAATTGAATCCTGCCGGACCCATGCGCAATATGGAGCCCTTGAGGTCGTAGCGGGAGGCCATAACAGCCTGCTTTTCGTTGAGCTCCCTCATTACTACCTTGAAAACCTGACGGCTGGTCATGCCGTCATGAATTTTTTTCTCAACTTCGTAGATTATCCCGTCAGCCTCGCTCCTGCTAAGGCCCGTCCTCAAAAGTGATTTCCTTATTTTTTCAGGGTTGAATTTCTGCCGCTTGCCCGAGGCCTTTATAATTCGCATAACTATCACCCGCATACCTAACTCGCACGAAAAGAATTTAAAGTTTTATCATTAATTCTTCCCTTATGCTTGAAACTGAGATTGCTGGCCTTGGCTTGAAAAATCCCACCATCCTTGCTTCAGGCATAATGGGTTCCACGGGTTCCTCCCTCAAGCGGATAGCAGTTGAAGGCGGTGCCGGTGCATTGGTCACAAAATCCGTTGGGATTGAAGCACGGGGCGGGCATGAAAATCCGACGGTTATAGAAGTTCCCGGCGGGCTTTTGAACGCGATTGGCCTTTCAAATCCGGGAGTTTTTGAATTTGAAGCCGAGATAACCGGCGCAAAGGAAGGCGGGGTGCCGGTAATCGCAAGCGTTTTTGGGTTCCAAGTCGAAGAATTTGTGGAAGTTGCTGCAAAATTACAGGAATACGGGGCAGATGCCATCGAGCTGAACCTCTCGTGCCCGAACGTAAAGAAAGCAGGCACGGTCTTTGGGAAAAGCCCAAAACTCTCACGAAGCGTCGTAGAGAATGTAAAAAGCAGGGTTAGCGTTCCGGTAATTGCAAAACTCACTGCAAACACCGACGACATAGTGGAGGTGGCAAGGGCGTGTGTGGAGGGGGGATGCGATGCCATAACCGCAATCAACACGATTCCAGCCATGAAGATAGATATCCATACAAGAACGCCTGTTCTTGGAAACAAGACAGGGGGCCTCAGCGGACCGTCAATCAAGCCAATCGCACTCAAGTGCGTTTATGACATTAAAAAAGAGCTTGATATTCCGGTAATCGGGTGCGGCGGGATAGCGACCGGCGAGGACGCGCTTGAATTCCTCATGGCAGGCGCAAGCGCAGTTGAAATAGGGACAGCGGTACGCCTGAGAGGGATAGGAGTCTTTGGGAGAGTGGCAGGTGAAATAGAAGCCTTCATGAAAGAAAATGGCTATAAAAGCCTCAACGACGTCATAGGGGCGGCCCTATGACCTGTAGTCTGGATGAAGTCGAAAAAGAGGTTGCCCTATCTCCGGTTCAAAAAATATTACTAACTACTGACGGCTCCATTACACGCATTTTTGAGGC
>JAHJSX010000058.1 GCA_018830205.1 archaeon
AGATGCCGAATATTATTCCAACCGTCCCTCCGACAAATCCGACAACTGACGACTCTGCAAGAAATATCCCAAGCACCTGGTGGTCAGTTGCGCCGGTGGCTTTCATGACTCCAATCTCCTTTGTCCGCTCCATGACGCTCATGAGCATGGTGTTCATGATTATGACGCTTCCAACAAGCAAAGATACCGAGGCAATGCCACCTAAAACAAAAGTGATTATGTCAAGAATTTGCCCCACCTGGTTGGCCTGGTCTTCTGTAGAGAGTATGTCAAAGTCTTTCCCCCCTCGAATCTTTTTCAGGCGGTCTTCTATTTTTTGTTTGACTTCCCCGACAATCTCCTTGTTGTCTGTCTGGACAAACATGAAATTTATGTCGTCGCCAACGTCAAATAGAGTCTGGGCTGCCTTGACTGACATGTATATCTGGCTGTCGTCAGTGGTTGAGCCTATCTCTTCAAGTATCCCTACAACCTTGAACTTCTTTCCATTTACCTCAATAGAGTCGCCAACAACCACCTCCCGTTCAAACATGGTCTTGGCAACAATGTACCCAATGAAGACGTTGTCGGTTTCGGTTTCACTTATTAATCGCCCTTCTTTTATAGTTAAAAAATCGCTGTAGAGCTCAAGGGCTTCGTTGTTTGACCCAATAACGTACGTTGTCTTTTCCTCGGTGCCTTTTTTCACCTGGGCAATCGTGAAATACATTGGAGCCAGCTTCTTGACCCCTGGGATTGTGCGTATCTCCCTCTCCTCGGCTGAACCAAACGGTACGTATTCCTTGGGAGGTCCCGCATGACCCCCCATCAGTCCTGCGGGCATGACGTATATTTTATCTGACCCCACCTTGTCAAGCTGCTCGTCAATTGTTACTTTCATTCCCTCGCCAATGGAAACCATAGCCACGATTACAGCAATGCCTATGACTATCCCCGAGAGAGTCAGGATGCTTCTGGCCTTTTGCTGAACCAGTGTCTTAAGCGGCATTTCTATATATTCAATCATCCTCTAAGCGCCTCCACAGGGTCAAGTTTCACTGCCCGATAAGCAGGGTAAACGCCTGATATTACTCCCACAGCCAACGAAAAACCTAGGGCCTGCATTATCATGTCATTGGTGACGGCCGTGACCAGCAGGTTTGGGCCCAGGTATGTCTCTGCAGCCACGTTTATTGCTTTTGAAATTAAATAACCAAAAAATATGCCGATAGAGCCTCCAATCAAGCCAAATATCCCTGACTCCACTAAAAATATCTTCATTATCTGGTTGTTTGTCGCACCTGTGGCTTTCATGATGCCTATCTCTGGTGTCCTCTCCATCACGTTCATTATCATGGTGTTTGCAATTCCAATTCCACCCACCAGAAGAGAGATTGCAGCTATGCCCCCAAAGACAATTTGAATCACCTGGGTCATTGATTTGATGGACTCAAGAAGTTGCTGGGACGTGGATACCATGAACTCAGCGTCCTCGTGGCGGTTTTTGAGTCGCTCCTCAATCCTCAAAGCGACGATGTCTACATCGGCCCCGTTTTTCACCCTGACTATTATACCTGAAACGCTGTCCTCGCGCCCAAGGAGTTCTCTCAAGGTGTCAATGTTCATCATGATTACGCTGTCCTGGTCAGGGTCCCCTACCTCTTTGAATATCCCCACTACCCGGAATTCCTCTCCCTGTATCGTGATTTTATTCCCTGACTCAATCGATGTTTTGTAGAAATCGTCATGAATTTGAAATCCTACGACCACAACGTTTCTATCGCCTGGCTGGAGCCATCTTCCGGCATACATATTGTAGCCGCCCACATCTGAAAACGTTCGTTCGGCCTTATCAGGGTCGAGTCCCCACACTGTTGCCACTTTCTCCTCACCCTTGAATTCAGTCCCCGTGGAAACGCTGTACATAGGCGATACGAATTCAACGCCAAATACCTCTTCTATAGCATTCACATCACTGTCAGTCAGCCCCTGCCCTGTGGCCCCCAGTGACTGTGTTGCAGTAACGATTATCTTGTTTGTGCCAAATGCCTCGAACTGCTCCTCTACAGCCTGTGACATTCCTGCACCAATTGAAACCATTGCCACAACGGCAGTAATCCCTATTATCACTCCAAGCAGTGTCAGAACTGCCCGCATTTTCTGATATGCAAGATTCTTAAGGGTCAGTTCGATGTACTGAAGCATATGCTCAACTCACTATCCTTCCATCACGAATGATGATTGTCCTCCCTGCCCTTTTTGCGTACTCATCTTCATGAGTTACCATTACGATGGTCCTGCCCTCCTTGTTCAACTTCTCCAAAATTTCCATAATATCCTCGCTCGACTTTGAATCGAGATTTCCTGTTGGTTCATCAGCCATTATAATGTCAGGATTGTTGGCAAGAGCCCTTGCTATGCACACCCTTTGCATCTGCCCTCCAGAGAGTTCTGTTGGCCGGTGCTTCATCCTGTCACCGAGTCCAACAAGTCTCAAGAGTTCTGCGGCCCTCCTTACTCTTTTAATTTTTGACATTCCAGCATACCACATCGGAAGCTCTACGTTCTCGATGGCCGTCAACCTGGAGATGAGATTGAACTGCTGGAATATGAAGCCGATATTCTCCCTGCGGATTTTGGCAAGCTCGTTATCTGACATTTTTGAAATGTCATGCTCCTCTATGAAGACTCTGCCTTTTGTTGGGCGGTCAAGGGCTCCGACCTGGTTCATTAATGTGCTTTTTCCGCTTCCGGAGGGACCCATTATGGCCACATATTCGCCTTTTTCGATTGCGAGGTTCACTCCCCGAAGGGCGTGAACCTTGACCTTTCCCATGATGTAGGTCTTCTCGACGTTTTCAAGTCTTATAACGTCCATCTTGGCGTCACTCAACTATCTCTGCTTGGGCCTTTCTTCTTCTCCAGAGAACCACACCGACTATAACCACAATCAATAAAATGGCTACAGTGCCAGTAGTCGACCTCTTGGCAGGCTCATCCACATAGACATTAAACGTTTTTGTCTCAAAGAATACTTCTCCTTTCTCATCAGTAAATTCAATCTCCATCTCGAACGTGTGGTCTCCTGGGGCAGCCATTGGCGTTGCAGTAAGGTCAAAGATACCAGAGGAAACGTCGTCAGATTCTATTTTGCCTACAAACGAAGAGAATTCACCCACAAAACCCTCGCGGTTGGACACAGACGCCATCACTGACTTGGCGTCCTGGGTGCCAATGTTCTCAAGCTGTACAGAGAGTGTAAAATCTGTGCCAGGATATAGCTTGGCAGGAGATGTTGAAATCCCTGCAATCTCAAGGTCGACGTCACCTCTTTCACTTATGAAAACTGTAAATGGCCTCTCTACTTTACCAGGGGTGCCATGTTTGTCTTCATAGTCTATCGAAAGTACAAAGTCATATGCACTGCTTTTTACTGCTTTTGTTGCTTTCAGCGTGTAGCTGGCTTTTGTTGTCATGTCCCTGTTAATCGTACCAAGGTATGCAAGATTCTCGCCAGTTATCCCATCAGGCAGTTTCAAAGCAGCTTCCACCGCTTTTGCCTTTTCGGTGCCTGTGTTTTCTATAGTTACATCAAGTGAAAATTCAGTATCAGGATAAACTCGCTCAGGGGTCGAATTTATCCCAGAGATGATAAGGTTTGGTTCTCCGACAACCGCGATTCCAAGATATAAGGTTTGGCTAAGTTCAACACCGAATTCATTTTCCCATACAAGACTTAAAGGAACATTATAGGACCCTGTAGTCGCATTGTCATCAACCTTAATCCGGTACTTTACTGGGATGCTTTCAAGCTGACGTACAACCCCAAAATACTCGTCGCTTCTTTGTGCTGCCTCCGCACGACCAAGGGACTTTTTTGAAGAATCAAGTGCATCTATTGGCGATGTATCACTTGGGTCAAGCGTTGACCTTATTTTTATACCAAAATTATTGCCCAAGTTCTTTAGTGTCATGTTCAAGGTCGTAGTCTCTCCTGGAGCTACCTCGGTTGGGGCGATATCTATAACATAGAAGTCTGCCCCCGCCGCCGATACTTGCGGAACAAGCAAAAGCGTTAAAAGCAAAAATATTTTTTTCATTTTAATCCTCCTTTTCCTATTTCTTTTAATGTATTATTTAACCATGAGATTTCTGTTGCAAGGTGCAGTTTCCCTCTTTTAAGGACCTCGCATCTATATTTCGGGAGTTTGCATTTATGGATTTTTTCGTGCTCTTTTACAATTTCCAATATGCGTTTGTTGCCCTCTAGCTTGCTTTTAATCATCTCTCTTATTGTTCTTTTATCAAGGAAATCCATGAAGAACAGATGAAGGGTAAATTCGTCCCTCACGAACGCGTCTTTTTTGAGCCGCTCTTTGAGCGTATTTTTGAAGGCCTCTTCGCCGCTCTTTGTAATACGGTATATTATCTTGCTCCTGCCAGCGCCAGACACCTTGGCCTTGGCCTTTACTAGGCCCTCGTCTTCAAGCTTTTTGAGCGCTGGATAAATAGAACCATAATTTATCATCCAGAAAACACCGGGAGCATGTTCAAAGTATTGCTTAAGCTCATAGCCGTGCATTGGCTTTTCCATAAGCCCTCCAAGTATTGCAAGCTTTGAAAGTGACATATCAAAATGATATATATCGGTTTGATATATAAATGTTTTGAAAGTTCCAACACATAATTTAAAATACGTGTGCAGAAAACTTGTTAGCAATGTACAGGCTCAAATGTATCAAGTGCAGTGAGGAATACCCTCATGATAAACAGACCTTCATCTGCGAGAAGTGCCAAGGCCTGCTTGAAGTAAGCATTGATATTGACAAGGTTTCTGCAGATAAGGATACGTTCGATAAGAGGCCCATCGGAGTCTGGCGATACAGGGAATTCCTTCCTGTTGGCGAAGGCGCAAAAATTATCACATTAAAAGAAGGCGGCACTCCTTTATATCCTGGGGAAAATATCCAGAAAAAAATTGGGCTCGACGACCTTTACATAAAAAATGAGGGTGCAAATCCCACGGGCTCGTTCAAGGACAGGGGCATGACACTCGGCCTGACAAAAGCGCTTGAATTCAAAGCGACTGGCGTTTGCTGCGCTTCTACCGGGAATACTTCCGCATCCCTTGCCGCATATGCAGCAAAAGCAAATCTCAAATGCCTCGTGATTTTGCCAGCAGGCAAGATTGCTGTGGGAAAGCTCGCCCAGGCAATACTCCATGGCGCAAAGGTAGTTGCAATAAGAGGCAACTTCGACGATGCATTAAAGCTGGTAAGGGCCGCGAGCGAGAAGTTCGACATTTACCTTTTAAATTCAATAAACCCGTGGCGCCTCGAGGGCCAGAAAACAGCGGCATTCGAAATCATTGACCAGCTGGGCTGGCAGGCCCCTGATAGGATTATCGTTCCCGTTGGGAATTGCGGAAATATTTCTGCAATCTGGAAAGGGTTCAAGGAATTTTACAATTATGGACTAATTGACAAGCTTCCAAAGATGACCGGAATCCAGGCCGAAGGCGCGTCTCCTGTTGCACAAGCGTTCAAGGAAGGAAAGGACGATGTCGTACCTTTTAATAACCCTGATACGATTGCAACAGCAATAAGGATAGGTGCACCGGTCAATGCCCCAAAGGCGCTGGCTGCCGTCAAAGAATCAGGAGGGTTGCTTGAAACCGTAACAGATGAGGAGATATTAAACGCCCAGACGCTTTTAGCATGCCTTGAAGGAATAGGGGTTGAACCTGCGTCGGCGGCATCAATCGCAGGACTTGTAAAACTTACAAAAAGCAGTGAGATAGATACAAGCGAGAAGATAGTCTGCATCACCACGGGCCATGCGCTAAAAGACCCGGAAGCCATCTTTTCGAGGTTTGAGAAGCCAATAGAAATCGAACCAGACATAGAAGAGCTGGAAAAGATTCTGGATTAATCTGCTTTAAGTTCGTCAATCCAGTCAACCATAGAATCTGCCCATTTTTTGACACTTGCTTTTGTGGTTTCCTTGACTTCTTCAAAGGGCGCAGCACGGTATATGTAATAATACCCGCCGTTTTTGATATTTTTCTGGTCGCGGTATATAAGGCCCGCGATTGCGAGATTTTGCAGGGCTCGCTGTATCGTGCTTCGGTCCTTGTTAAAATCGTCAACCAGGTCGTTAACGGTTATCGTGCCCTTGTTGACAACCTTGAAGTACGTCTCGGTTTCAAACTTCCGGAGGCCGAACATGCAGCTCATTATGTCCTCAATTGACATGTCCCTGAACGGGGCCTTTAAGTTAGGAAGATTTTTCATCACTGTTCATTGCCTCTGTGCACGGTTTGTACATAACTGTGTACAATCGATATAAATAACTTTTGCCTGCGAAAAGTATATCTTATATTAAAACATAGCTATATTGGGGTGATTTGATGAGCAGATTAGATAAACGGGGGAAGGAAAAAAAAGGGGAAGACAAAAGAGAGCTTTTTGAGAGGAAACTACTTGACGACCTAATCAGGACCGACCACCTGTAACAGCTTAGCTCTCTTTTTTATATTTTTCTTTTAGAACGCTTACAATCTCATCTGCGGTCTTTTTGCCTATGCCCTGAACACGCTCAAGTTCCTTCTGCGTTGCATTGAAGATTTTTTGAACAGTCTCGAACTCAAGAAGAAGCCTACTTGCAAGCACGACGTTTACGTTTGGGAGTCCGGCAACAATTGACTCTTGCTGTTCACATGGGGTTGATAATCGCTTATCACTTCTGATTTGAATTTCTCTTTTCCCGTCCGCAAATTCTCTTTTTAGCATTGCAGCAATCATAGCAGCAGTTTCCTTTTCATCGCGGGTGAACAGGGTCGGAATCCCAAAATCCACGACTATGCTTGCAAGCGCACCCCTTATGGCATTTGGATGCACCCCTCTTTTTGAGTA
>JAHJSX010000008.1 GCA_018830205.1 archaeon
GCTGGTGCAATTTCATAGTGTGAAGTCGGGTTTTTTGAAACATTTTTGCAGGGGTATATTTTTTCTACCTTGTTCTCCCTGCCCGCAAGTACGCCACATGCCTCGTTTGGCCTATTTGATTTAGCGTGGTCTTCCATCTTGCGTAGATGGTTTTTACTTAGAATTATCATTTGAAATCTTCACGAAATTCTCAAGCATTTTAAGCCCAACTTTCCCGCTCTTTTCCGGGTGGAACTGCGTTGCAAAAAGCAGGTCCTTTTCAACAATTGCAGGAAATTCGATGCCATAGTCGCTCGTTGCAACTGTAATGTCCTCTTCAGGCTTTGCGTAAAAGGAATGTACAAAATAGAAATAGTCGCCTGAGTTTATGCCTTGCATGAAAATGCTCTCTTTTTTGATTTCAATCGAATTCCAGCCCATCTGCGGTATCTTGACGCTTTTTGGAAGGCTTACCACATTGCCTTTCATGATGTCGAGGCCCACGTGGACCCCGTCCTCCTCGCTGCGCGTAAAGTAAAGCTGCATGCCAAGGCATATGCCGAAAATTGGCTTTTGGCCCGCGCTTTCGATTATGACGTCCCTGAAACCCTCAAGCCTTTTCATGGCATCACCGAACGCCCCAACCCCTGGAAGAACAATCCCGTCGCTTCTTTTTACAACTTTCATGTCATCGGTTACAATGGGCTTGGCACCTCCTGCCTCAAGCCCGCGGTAAACGCTTCTTAAGTTCCCAACCCCGTAATCAATGATTGCAATCTCTGGCTTCATCTTTCTCACCCGTGGTTGATATCGCACGAACCCCCATCCTCGCTGCACTCGAACTGGAAGGTCGTGTGGTTTATCTTCAGCGCCCCCATTTTATCCTCAATCGTTTTTGATATCTCGCCCACCTCGCTCATTTTCATGTCGCCCACGTTTATGTGTGCGCTTGCTGCATTTATATGTGAGCAGATGCTCCAGATGTGGAGGTCGTGCACGCTTTTTACTCCCGGAACGCCGAGTATAACGCTTGAAACATGCTCGAGGTCCACGTCCCTTGGCGTGCTTTCAAAGAGTATATAGACTGCCTCCCTTGTTACTCTGAGCGAGCCCACGATGATGATTGAACCGATTAAAACGCTTACTATGGGGTCAGCGAGGGTATTTCCTGTAAAGATTATAACAATGGCCCCGACAATCACGCCGAGTGACGCGAGAGCGTCCCCAACGACATGGAGGAAAGCGCTTTTTATGTTGAGGTCATCGTGGGCATGGCCCCTGAGCCTTAACGCAACCCATAGATTCACCAGAAGGCCAAAAACTGCAACTAGTAGCATTTCAGTGGTCTTGATTTCTGGTGGTGTGGACAACCTAACGTACGCTTCCTTAAAGATAAATAAAGAGACAACCAATAAAATAATTCCGTTGGCAAGTGCAGCAAAGACCTCTGCCCTGTGGTAACCGAACGTCCTTGATGTGCTCGCTGGCTTCATAGCGAGCCTCAGTGCAAGAAAGCTGAACGTCAGGGCAATGACATCTGAAAATACATGCGCCGCGTCGCTAAGGAGTGCAAGACTGTTTGAGATTACGCCCCCAATGACCTCAACAATCAGAATAAAGCCTGTAAATGCGATGACGATTTTAAGCTGTTTTTCTGTATCTTCCAACTATATCCTGACCTCCACTCCCTTCTTTTTTAGGTATTTCTTTATGTCCAAGACCGTGTATTCCTTGTAATGGAATATTGAAGCCGCAAGCGCTGCGTCTGCCTTTCCATCAGTAAGTGCCTCTACAATATGGTCAAGGTTTCCTGCACCCCCGCTTGCAATTATCGGGATGTTGGTCTCTTCTGATATTGTTTTGTTGAGCGGGATGTCAAACCCTACTTTCGTGCCGTCTGCGTCCATGCTTGTGAGGAGAATTTCCCCGGCCCCAAGCCTCTCGACTTCCTTTGCCCACCAGATGGCGTCTATGCCGGTCTCCTTTCTTCCGCCATAGACATAGACTTCAAACCAGCATTTGCCCTCGGGCGTGTCTATTGTTATTTTGTCTTCACTCTCAGAATAGACCCTCTTTGCGTCTATGGCCGAAACAATGCACTGGGAACCGAATTTTTTTGCGCCCTCGCTTATGATTTTTGGGTTTTTCACGGCCGCCGTGTTTATGCCAATCTTGTCTGCGCCTGATTTCAAAATCCTCCTGATGTCCTCAACAGTGCTTATGCCGCCACCAACCGTCAGAGGTATAAATACCTGGTCTGCGGTCTTTTCCACGATTTCAACCATCGTCTTTCGGCCATCAGGAGATGCGCTTATATCAAGATAGACGATTTCATCCGCACCCTGCTCATCATACATCCTGGCAAGCTCAACGGGGTCCCCTGCATCCCTCAGATTTTTGAAGTGGACGCCCTTTACTACCCGGCCGTCCTTTACGTCAAGGCAGGGGATTATTCTCTTCGCAAGCATTATAAGACCCCGTCCTCTCTCATGAATTTTAGGCAGTCAAGAACTGAATATGATGCACGGGTTATGCCCATGCTGTTGGTATTTGTGTCGGTGCCGACTAGGTACAGCCCATTGATTGGACTTTTTGGTGAGGGGATGAAACCATCAATGACTGGTGTGGCTTTCTCAGGTACAGCAACCTGGAAATGCTCCATCTCTACCTGTTTTTCAATGTTTGGCAGGGCATTGTAGATGGTATCAAGGGCACTTTTGCGCTCTTTTTTGATATCGTCCTCTATCACAAATGCAAAACCGACCAACTGTTTCCCTTTTGGCGCCAGCTGAGAATCGAAATTGGAGGTTGGCATCGCCCAGTATGGTTTCCCCTCCTCGAACCATATCTCTGAGCCCATGTAATCAAATTCCTTCACCTTGGATTTTAGGCCCAGCCAAACAGAGAGGGCTTTCGTCTGTTTTATCCGTTTTAAATCTTCAACATACTCTGGAGGTAAAGCAGAGTCGACCATGTTCGGGAGGTCTTTAACATACCCTGAATAAACAACCATATCCGAATCATAGGAGTCTTTTGATGTCCCTACCCCTTTAACATGGCCGTCTTCGACGTGAATGCTGGTCACGGGTTCTTCCAGTCTTATATCAACCAGGTTCTTTGGCAGAGAGTATTCTGCCGACTTCACAATTGCATCAACACCGCCGCGCGGATAGCACTGGTTATGTGCCCCGTCATGGCGTGCGAGCCTCGTGAACCTCGAAAATTGCTCCCTTGATCCAAGCTTTGTCTCTTCCACATAGCCGCTGCCCCTGAGTATCCTCCAGAGGGGCGTCTCCTTCGAGCTTCGGCCGCTCAGGAAAGGGCATATTGCATCTATGAATTTTAGGGTCTTTTCAGATAGAGTGAAATCACTCATAAAATCATGAACAGAGATTTTCAGGTTGCTACCATCTGTCAGGGTCAGGGCCATCGCCTTGGTTATTGCTTGAACCAATGAAAGCCTATCTCTTCTCGGCAGGATATCAAACATCATCCATTCTTTTAATGTGTATGGAAAATCTGAAAACTTATCATGAGTTCTGACATGATATTTTTCGTGGGGTATGAACTGGGGTACAATATCGAAGTACTCATCCATCAGCTTTACAAGCGGGCCGTCCTCGAGTGCAGTAATCGCGTGAGGACCTATATCTACTTTATATCCCTCGACATCATAGCTTCGTGCAAGCCCTCCGATGTGCCTACCTTTTTCGATAATCAACACTCTCTTTCTGTTCTTGCTTAAAGCCAGGGCAGAAAGAAGGCCGCTTATGCCGGCGCCAACAACTATTGCATCATACTTCATGCGCAAACCTCGCGATTGTTATCTTAGTAAAACATATTTAAAGCATATCCTTATAGATTTAATGGTAAGGTGATAGACGTGCTTTTTGAAGTAAGAATCGCATACAAGCCAAGAGTTCAGGATTCAGAAGGAGAATCTGCGCTTAAAGGATTGCAGACACTAGGGTTTAAGAATGTTGAAAGTGTGGGGACTGCAAAGGTATACAGAATTGAAGGAGACCATTCAAAAGAAGAAATAGAGGAAATGTGCAAACGCCTGCTGGCAAATCCAGTAAGTCAAAACTTTGAGATTGAGGAAATTGAATGAGTAGTGTGACCCATATCAATCTCCTAGACGCAAGTGAAGAGAAGCTTTTGGAGATAAGCAGGGAGGGGCAGCTGGCTCTCAATTTGATTGAGATGAAAACAATAAAAGAACATTACGGGAAAATGGGGCGGAATCCAACCGACGTAGAGCTTGAAACTTTTGCACAGACCTGGTCTGAGCACTGTATGCACAAGACATTCTGTGGAAACATAACTACAGAGGACGGTAAAATTGAAAACCTTCTGAAGAGCACGGTTGCAAGGGTTACCAGAGAGTTGAACCATCCGTGGTGTTTTTCTGTTTTTGTTGACAATGCCGGCATTGTCGATTTTGAAGGCGATATTGCTCTTGCCTTTAAGGTGGAGACGCACAACCACCCTTCTGCCCTTGAACCCTTTGGCGGTGCTGCGACGGGCGTTGGCGGAGTTATAAGGGATGTACTGGGCGTTTGGGGTGAACCTATTGCCAATACAAATGTACTTTGTTTCGGGCCGCTTGACATGCCCTACGAGGAAGTCCCGCAGGGTACAAAGCATCCGCGATTTATCTACACCTACGTCGTGGACGGAATAGGCACGTATGGGAATAACATGGGCATCCCCACAGTAAACGGGGCGATATTCTTTGATGAAAGCTATACAACGAACCCGCTTGTGTACTGCGGTACGGTGGGACTTGTACCAAAAAGTAAATACGTAAAAAATATAAAGCCAGGGGACATCGCACTTCTTGTAGGCGGGAAGACAGGGAGAGACGGCATACACGGTGTGACGTTTGCCTCACTTGAGCTTGATGAAAAATCCGAGGACACATCAACGACTGCAGTGCAAATCGGGAACCCCCTCTTAGAGGAAAAAATAAAAAGAGGAGTACTGCAGCTAAGGGATGAGGGGCTTGGTTCTGCCATCACAGACCTTGGTGGTGGGGGGCTATCATCGGCAATCGGGGAAATGGCGCACGGGGCAAATTGTGGAATAAGGATATTTCTGGAACGTGTTCCATTGAAATATCCGAATATGGCCCCATGGGAGATTTGGATATCTGAGTCCCAGGAGCGCATGCTTATTGCAGTCCCTGAAAAAAATCTCAAAGGGGCGCTTGAGATATTCAAGGACGAGGACGTGGAGGCGACCCCTATTGGCGAGTTCACAAAAGACAGTAGGCTGAAAATAGAGTTCAATGGGGATGTTGCAGCAGATATGAACCTTGACTTTTTGTTTGGAGATATTTCAAAAGCAGAAAGGAGGGCATTGTGGAAAAAGCCAGACTTTCCAGAACCGGATTTTGCGATGCCTGATGACCTTACAAATGACCTGCTTGCGATTCTTGCGTCCCCCAACGTTGCAAGCAAGGAGTCGGTTATCAGGACATACGACCATGAGGTCAAGGCCATGAGCGTAATAAAACCACTGCAGGGCGTGGAAAATGATTCACCTGGAGACGCAGCGGTGATGAAGCCTCTTTTTGACTCATGGAAGGGGGTTGTCATCTCAAACGGCCTCAACCCGGAATATGGAAAAATAGACCCGTATCACATGGCGGCGTCTGCAATAGATGAGGCCATAAGAAACAATGTGGCTGTAGGCGGAC
>JAHJSX010000059.1 GCA_018830205.1 archaeon
CTGATAGGTTATTACAGGGAGAAAAGCCTGCTCAAGGACGTGAACGGCCAGGGAGCCATTGACGATATATTCCAGAACATCCTTGGCGCTCTTGAGTAGCCTCACCCAATCTTAGCTTGAGATGATAGTCACAATCGGAGGACCCATAGGCAGCGGAAAGACAACCGTGGCAAAGACAATAGCTGAAAAATTCGGCTTTACCCATATTTCAGCAGGAGTAGTATTCCGGGAACTTGCACACGATAAAGGTATCACGCTTGAGCAGTTCTCGAAGCTGGCAGAAGAAAACCCAAAATATGACAGGGAGCTTGACGCGCGGCAGATTGAGCTTGCAAAAGCGGCAAAAAACGCTGTCATCGATGGACGCCTCAGCGGCATTATCATGGACGCCGACTTAAAGGTCTGGCTAAAAGCGCCGCTTGAGGTCCGTGCAAAAAGGGCGAGCGAGCGGGACGGGAAGGATTACTCGATAGCCCTCGAGGATGTAAGAGTTAGAGGCGACAGTGAGCTAAAGAGGTACCGTGAGATATACGGCATCGACCTGCGCGACCTCAAACCCTATGATATTGTAATAAACACCGAACTATTTAATGCTGAAGAGGTAATAGAAATAGTGGAAAAAGCGATTTCCTGTATGAGGTGATAAAATGGATGTAGGAATGGTCTGCAAAAAACTCTCTGGCAGGGAAGCCGGAAGGACATGCGTTATTGTTGAGCAAATTGACAAAAACTTCGTAATGGTGGATTCGCCGGGCGTAAGAAGGCGAAGGTGCAATATCAGGCACCTGGACCCGACGGAAATCACTGTTGATATCAAGGAGGGTGCATCAGGGGCTGACGTGGAGAAGGCCCTAGGCAAGGTCAAAATTCCTGATGAGGCATGATATGGGTAGCCTGCCCTCGGACGCGAAAAGAAAGCTTGTTACAAAGCAAAAGGCATCCACCGACCCGGAATTTGGCAAAAAACCAGAAGAGCGAACTCCAGAAGAGCACATAAGATACGGCATGATAAACCTCGACAAGCCATCAGGGCCAACGTCTCATGAAGTGGTCTCGTGGGTAAAGAACATATTCGACCTCAGGAAGGTGGGCCAGGGCGGGACACTTGACCCGAAAGTTACAGGCGTTCTCCCCATCGCCCTTGAGGAATCCACAAAAATCGCACGTGCTTTCCTTCTTGCAGGAAAAGAGTACGTCTGCATCATGCGCCTGCACGATGAGGTTAAAAAAAGCAAATTAGAGAGCGTCTTAAAAGAGCTTACAACCGAAATCTACCAGAGGCCTCCCGTGAAATCCGCTGTAAAGCGAGAGCTCAGGACGCGCACGATTTATTATATTAAGCCGCTTGAAATAGATGGACGGGACGTCCTTTTCAAGGTGGGCTGCGAGGCTGGCACCTACATCAGAAAGCTTTGCGCTGACATAGGCGAGATAATAGGCTCTGGGGCCCACATGCTTGAGCTGCGCAGGACAAAAAGCGGCCCTTTCGAAGGGGAAAAATCGGTGACGCTCCATGATGTCAAAGATGCTTACGCTTTCTACAAAGAGGAGGGGACCGACAAGTATCTTAGAGAAACCATCCTGCCGGTGGAAAGTGCGATAGACTTCTTGCCAAAGGTCATGGTGAGGGACAGCGCGGTAGACGCACTATGCCATGGGGCAGACCTTGCAGTGCCAGGCATAAGCAAACTCGACGCAGACATAGACCAAAAAGATTTAGTAGCAATATTCACATTGAAGGATGAGCTCATTGGGCTTGGGAGGGCTAAAATGGATACAAAAGAAATGCTCATTGAGGATAACGGCATAGCAATAAATACCAGAAGAGTTTTAATGAAACCCGGCACATATCCAAAAATGTGGAAAATGCCGGGGTAGCCAAGCCCGGACTACGGCGCCGGCCTTGAGAGCCGGTTGAGCTTCTGCTCATCAGGAGTTCGAATCTCCTCCCCGGCGCCTTTTTCTTTATGTAAAGAAAAACGTGCGCGAAAAAGAAACCCGCTTTCGCCAAAAGGGCGAAAGCTCCAATGTTTTGACCCTTAATCAGTTCGCTTAGCGAACTGATATTTTCTTTTCCCCGGGGTTTTCTTTTTTTAAAAGAAAATGCCGTTTACAACTTTTTATTGTTAATCTTCTAACTTTTAGTTACAAAAGGTGATATTATGGGAAATTGCTCAAGTTGCAGCGGCGGGACATGCGGGCCCTCTGGCGGTGGAAATTATTCTGAGGCTGAAGGCGCCAACGTTCCATACGACAAGAAGAAGGTCAAGAAGATAGCAAAAGACGCCGAGCAGATGATGTACGGTTAGTTTAAATCAAAAATACATTCAAATTTTCGTCAGTGATTTTATATGTTTTTATCACCAATATAACGTGGATGACGAAAAAAATCTCACTTAACTTCCTGGGGATGGCGATTGTCTATTTCCTTGTGGCAGCAGTGCTTGGGACGCTGATGCTCGCAGGGATTGTCACCCCCACAAAAATGCTCAAGACGGCCCACACCCACATAGCGCTTCTTGGCTTTGTCTCTGCGACAATAATCGGGACTATGTACCAGCAGGTTCCAACCCTCACGGCAGCGGATTTGCACAGCAAGAAAATGGCCAGAGCGTCATTCTGGCTTTTCAACGTGGGCGTCGTCGCCATGTTCCTGACGTTTGTATTTACGGCCTCAAGCGCTCCTGTACTCTCTGCTTCGCTCGTAATGCTTGGAATCCTGCTTTTCGCCTACAATATTCTCATGACGCTTATGGACCGGAAGGGAACCGCGCAGGTGCTGAAGTTTTACGGGGCGGCGGTGTTCTATTTTGTTCTTGCAAGCATTATCGGAGTGTCGATGCTGCTTGGCTATTCAAAAGGCATGATTATAACAGCACACACCCACCTCGCGCTTCTTGGCTTTGTGTCAATCATAATAATAGGGGCCATGGCATGGATGTTCCCGATGATGGTCATGAGGGATTTGCAAAAACCGAAGCTCCTTGACGTTGTTTTCTGGCTTTTCAATATCGGCACAGTCGGGCTTTTTGCAGGCTTTGTATTCCAGGGCTACGGCATGCTGACAAAGGTCTCAGGCGTAATCGTAGGGCTTTCTGTACTCCTTTTTGCATATCAGATGTTTCTGACCACCCTGGCAAAATCAAAGATGCCGGCGGCGCCAAAATCAACGGAGGCCAAGTTCTTCAAGGCAGCCATTTTCTATTTTGCAGCTGCAACTCTTCTTGGAGTATTGATGCTATTTGGAAAGGGCGGGTACATTACAGGCATGAAGACGCTTCACGTGCACATAGCCCTTATCGGGTTTGTGTCTGTAACGATATTTGGCGGCTTTTACCATGTCATCCCAATGCTTGTATGGACATTAATCACAGAAAAGCTAAAGGACGGCGGTGCCCGGGGCCCATCGTCGTTTAAGGAGCTTTACAGTGATGGCCTCGCGATGGCCATTTTTGTCCTGGTAAATGCTGGAGTTGTAGGGCTTTTCATTGGCCTTGCGCTTTCAATTAATTCGCTTGCAACGGCATCTGCCATCGCAATAACAGCTTCCGGCGTTATCTTTGCCGGGGATATGCTGAGGATGATTTTAAAGTCCTAGGTGAGTTATTATGCCCGATGTGTTTGAATGTCCCGGCGCCTCGAATATCAAGGCGCCAACGATTGAGGAAATAAAGTGCCCAAAATGCGGCGAAGAGCTTGAGATTTTTACAGATGAGACTGAAATAAAATGCGACAACTGCGGTGCAACCATAGACAGGAAAGCAAATCTGCAGTGCATCCAGTGGTGCGAGGCCGCAGAAAAATGCATTGGCGAGGAAAAGTACAGGGAACTTATGGGAGATAAGAAGAATGGTTGATGAAGCACA
>JAHJSX010000060.1 GCA_018830205.1 archaeon
CAGCTGAACATCTGAGGGAAATCGACGAAAAACTGAAGCTCATGCAGACCGAGGAGGGCACCATACAGAACCTGTTGAACGGCCTTGGCGCAAGCACAATGGAAGCAAAAAAGCGCGAACTGCTCGAGAAGAAATACAATGCCCGTCTTGCAAAGCTATCAAATGACATTTCAGAGCTTAGAAGGCAGAAAGAAGGCCAGGTCGCTGCTGCGTGATATTTTTTTCTTAGTATAATATTATATTACGTAGTTACATTTTTCGATTTATAATATTATACTATGGCGCATTCCATGTTAATAATATTATATTTCAGGTAGATTTATATATGCACGAGAAAAAGGTATGATCTCCATGTTCACCTTAACAAAACTGGCCACCAAGCGGACCGAGAAGGCCACAGAAAAGAGAATGGAGATGGCAAGAGAAGTTGATTCGATTGTCATCCAGCATCTAAAAGATAAGCCTTCATCGACAATTTATGATATTTCTAAAGACCTCGGGTGGACAGTTGGCAAGGTCCAGGGTTCTATAATCAGGATAAAAGACTCCCTGGTTGTCGAGGATTCAGTTGAAAACGGCAGGCTGAAAAGGAAGTACGATTTTCTAGTAGAGGTTGGCATAAAAGATGGCTTTTAGACGACTTAAGAGAAGGAAAAACGAAGAGGAGCTCGAGCTGGTTGAAGAAGAGATTATGATAGAAGCGGCCGACGATGAATATGTCCTCTTAAAGGCATTTACGGGCAAGAACCCGGAGGTCGCCTTCTCTTATGCCATTAACAGGATAGACGAGCTGAAAGTGGAAGTCAGGGGGCTAAACAAGGAAAAGGACTCCCTTGAAACACTAAACACGTCGCTTCAGGATGACATCGAGGACGCCTTCAGGTTCAAAGAGCAGATTGACGACATGAGGGACGAGCTGGTGGCCAAAGAGAGGGAGCTCTCAAATAAAGCCGTCGAAATCGACACCCTTGTGAGAAGGTCAGCGAAGCTCGGGGTCGAACGCGATGAATTTAAAGACAAAATCGGCAAGAAGGAAAAGCAAATCCAGGGCTACCTGGAGCAGATGGAGAAGCTCAAGCACTCTGACAGGCTTATCCGCCTCGAAAAAGACAACAAGATGAAAGAGAGCAAGCTTTCAGACCTTGAGGAGGAGGCCAAGACCCTGAGGGTCCAAAACGAAGAGATGAAGGACACACTTTCAGTCATTGACGAAGAGCTCGACCAGTACAAGCAGATGGCCATGTCCCAGGACGAAGAGCTGAATACGCTTAAAGCGAATTGGTGGACTGCAAACACCGAAGTCAAGGACTTAAAACGCCGGATTGAGGAAAAGGAGGGCATGGTTGCATCAAAGGATGAAGTGATAAAGAATCTCATGGTCAAATCCAAGAAGATTACTCTTGAATCCGACGTCATAAACAAGGAACTTGAAGAAAAGAAAGATGCTATATCCAATCTAGAAAAGCGCATTGAGGAGGCAGAGGAACTAAAGAAGCGCTTCACAAAAGAAAGTGGGGAGAAAGACCACAAGATTCTCTATCTTGAGGAAAAGGTCACAGAAGCGCTTGAGGAGGGGCCAAAACTAAAGGAGGCAGAAAAACGCCTGGAAGAACTTGCGCCCCTTGAAAGCGAGGTCAAGACTCTTAGAATTTCATTATCTGAGCAAAAGGACATTCTAAGCGTGGTGTCGTCCGAGGCAAGCCAGTACAAAGCGATGGCAGCCTCAATGGATGAGGAGCTTAACTCCCTAAAGGGCAGCTGGTGGGAGACAAACAAGCAGGTAAAGAGCCTCAAGGAGGAGATAGAGGTAAAAGAGGGCATTGTTGCAGCAAAAGATGCAACGTTGAAGGAACTTATAGAAAAGTTAAGGGGCATGACGGCAGAGCTTGACATGCTCAAAAAGCAGACGGCGGATAGTGCCATGATGAGCGGAACTGCTGCCACGACACCACCCCCGCAGGCGGCCCCGCCCTCACCCGAACCAACCCCTGCAGTAAAAGAGCCCGCACCTGCCCCCAAACCAGCGCCCGCACCTGAACCAACCACGGTTCCAGAACCGGCACCGGTGGAAAGACAAGCAGCGCCAAAAGTCAATGCAAATGCAAGCAAAGTAAAGCTCCTTGAAATCGAAAAACGCAGCATATTAAAAACCCTGGACAATCCAAAAATCCAGGGCGGCCCTCTTGAGAAGAAGTACATCGAAAAACTCGACGAAATTAATAAGAAGTTAAACGAGCTGATATAAATATAATGGAACAGCTCGACCAGGCAAGCACTGATTTTCAATTTGCTAAACTTAAAGAGAAGGTAACAGAAGAACTGGGGTTCCAGACCCAGCACTATAGTGACAGGCATCTAAGAAGACGTTTCAAAATACGGATGCGAAACGTCGGAGCCAGGACCCCGCAAAGATACATGAAATACCTTGATGAAAACCCCCCGGAACGCCAGAAGCTTCTAGATGTACTCACCGTAAATGTGACAGAGTGGTTCAGGAACCCTGCGGTTTATAAAAAAATAAAATCGAAAACACTTCCAGACATCATCAGCAAAAGTTTTGATTATGGGGCAGAACTGCGGTTTAAAAAATATAAAGATCGCATGGTTCCCAGCATCGAAGAGACAGCAAAAATACAAAAGCGAAAACACCTGCGGTTCTGGAGTGTCGGGTGCAGTGATGGAAAGGAGCCGTATTCTCTTGCGATGTGCGTGAAAGACGCCCTTGGTGAGGCCACTAACTTAAGGGTGAACATATTTGCATGGGACATAGACGATGCGATGCTAAAAAAGGCGCGCGAGGCGCTTTACAAATGGGATGATTTGAAAGGTCTTGAACCAGAGCATCTGGAGAAGTACTTCATTAAAGAGAAAGAAGGATACAGGGTATCTCCTGAGATAAGGGCCATGGTTTTCTTTGAGAAAAAGGATTTGCACAAAGATGTGAAGCGCAAGTGGATAGACCTCATAATGTGCCGCAATGTTGTCATTTACCTGACAAAAGAGCGAAAAGCTGACCTTTATCTTGAGTTTTACAATAGCCTGAGGCCAGGCGGTTACTATATCATGGGAATGAGCGAGACGCTCCTTGGGACCGCCAGAACATTATTTAAGTCGACAGACAATACACTTAAGATATACCAAAAATGAAAAAAATAGAGATAGACGAAGTTGCAAAGTTCAAAGAAGATAGTTTTTATCTTAATTTTATCCATGACTCTCCCAATATGAGGCTTATTTTATTCTGCTTTGAGCCAGGCCAAGAGCTGCCTGTGCACTCGCATGATGTGGACTCAGAGGTGTTTCTCTTTGTCATGGACGGTGAGGGCTTCTTTACCGGCGGGGATATTGACGTTCCTGCAAAGAAAGGGTCGCTTTTGATTTCCAGGGTAAGCGACCCGCATGGAATTAAGGCCAAAACCAGGATGAAAGTGCTTGTGGGAATAGTGCCACCGATTTAATTTTTGGTCCCGGTTTTTAGTTTGAAATTGGACCGGAAGCTATTTATAAGAATTATATTTAATTAAATTTATTAAATCAATTAAATACATTAAATAGGTGAAATGAATGGACTACGCATCAACCACCCAACGCGAACCGACGACCACCATCACGGTGGGCATCTCAACTGCTGAAAAAGTCAGACGCCTTGTAGGGGAGATGCAGTCAAGAACAGGAAGAACCGTGACCCAGAGGACAGTGATAGACGCTGCACTGGGCGCGTATATGGAAATAATAACGGAGGAAGAATTATGATGGAACCAAATTTCCACCAAGAATTTGAAATAAGGCCCCTTGAATATAGGGGTCCTGAGAGCTTTGTAATAAGCGAGCCTGAAATACCGAATATGGACGTCCTTCAAGAAGAGCTGGTATGGAAGCTTGAATCGGGATGGAAGAAACTAGATGACCACCTTCATTCCCATGGAATCTCAATTGATGAGGCGGCCATCCACGAGCGAATTGAAAAGATAATGGGACTTGATGAAGAATCGCTCAATATTCTTGAAAAAAGCGTAAAAGCAAAGCTTGAAGAAAAAAGAAAGGAACTAGACAAGCAGATCAAATCTCTGTAGTGCAGACCATAGTTTTTATAACGACCCTGCCGGTCCCTACATGAAACTCGACGGTGCGTCCCTGGGACCCCCCAGTGTGTTCTCCGTCCAGTTTTATCCCTCTGCTGGTCAGGACATTTTTTGCAGCCGCGACGTTTTTTGGCCCCATGGAAAACATGCTATCGTTGGAGTCTGATATAGCAAACATGCTTGCACCCCCAACAAGCTTTGCTTTGATGTTTTTCATCAAAACGCCATCTTCCCCCAGCTTCTGCAGTAATGCATTAATAGCTGTGTCTGCAAACTTGCCGGGATTTCCGTCTATTTTGCCGCTTTTGCTGCTGGGGAGGAGTACGTGAGCCATCCCGCCCACTTTTATAGTAGGGTCATAAAGGCAGATTCCCACACATGACCCAAGTCCTACGCTTGACAAAATTTCAGGATGCGACGCTGTTTTAATCTCGGATATTCCGACCCTTATCATTTATCATGCATTCCTATCGCTTTTAACATCGTAGTGAATGACTCTCCGCCAAAAAACGTCAGGCATTTTCCTGCAACAGCCTTCTCAGCAAGGAGGAACTCTGTGTCAGTGACAAGTGCATATTTCACGGACTGGCTTAAATCTATTACCAGGGGGTCAACGACGGCCGCTACCATATCATATGCAATGTAAGGAATTGAGGGCAGGAGATTGAAACCTACAAGGTTGCTCATGGCCGTAAGATAAGCGCTTACAAGTATGTTCCCGACCTCTTTTAGCGCCGATTCCTTTTCTTCGTTCATCTCCGTGTCGGTCTCACTCTTTCCCAGCAGGAGGTTTGCAAGAAATGTGGCCTGTTCTTCTGTGAAGGTCACGATTATACTGCCCTCAACTTCCCCGAATATCTTGAAAAAAAGCATAACTATGATATCATCCTCTTTTCCAAGAACGCTGGCAAGCTCCTCTATCGGCAGAAGATACGCTCTTGGAACATTTATGGTAATCCTTTTGGAAGTCATCTGCTCAAGTGCCGCTGAAGAGTGAGCCGCACCAATATTTCCCACTTCCCTGAGCGCATCCAGCTGCGCTTCGCTCAATTTAATGTCATTTTCCATCACGTCATATCTCCCGATTAATCAGGGCGGTAGTATCCAATATAAGGGCAACCTTGCCGTCTCCAAGGATAGTTGCGCCCGAGACGCCCTTTACATTAGCAAATATTGGGTCAAGCGCCTTTATTACTATTTCCCTTTGTACTATCAGTTCATCTACGACCAAGCCTACTTTCTTTGTTCCCCGTTCCACTATAACGATGGTAAAAGTGGGTCTTTCGGAATCTACCCCGTGTATCCTCAAGAGCGGTATAACTTCTTCGAAAATCTTTATGACTTCCTGGTTCTTTATGGATTTTATATCTTCAGATTTTACATCCACTATCCTGTTAATATTTGCAAGAGGGATGGCAAAGCGTTCCCCACCCATTTCAACGAGCAGAGCCTGTATAATCGCAAGTGTGAGTGGGAGTTTTAATAAGACCTTTATACCTCTGCCTAACTCTGATTTTAAGTTCACGCTGCCCCCGATGGCTTCTATCTCGGACTTGACGACATCCATGCCCACGCCTCTTCCTGAAACCTTTGAAACCTTCTCTGCAAGGCTAAAACCAGGACGGAATGTAAGGTTCAAAATCTCTGAATCCGGCATCGATTCGGCCTCCTTTGCTTCAATTACTCCTTTTTTTATAGCAGAATTTTTAACTTTTTGAACATCTATCCCTTTTCCATCATCCTCTACAGTCAAGGCAACGTGGTCTCGCTCCCTTGTCGCCTTTATTTTCAAAAGACCCGACTTTGATTTCCCCTGCTTTTTCCGCTCTTCGGGGGTCTCTATGCCGTGGTCTATGGAGTTTCTTATCAAATGGAGCATGGGCTCGGCGATTTTTTCAAGTATTGTGCGGTCAACCTCTATGTC
>JAHJSX010000061.1 GCA_018830205.1 archaeon
AATCTCGACCTTGTTTTTTATTATCCCCTTTTCGTAGCCCCTCTCAAGGAGCAGCTCTGTCGCCCTCTTGCCTTCCTCTCCGCAATCTACTGTGAGCTCGTTTACATACATCTTTACGAATTTTCTGGCGTCTTCCCGGCTCAAGCCCCTGCCGAACTCCAGCGCGTAATCGAGGGCCTCATCCTCATGCTCCAGTGAATAGACAATGCTTTTTTTAAGATGTTCTGACACCTCTTTCATGGCCTTTTCGCCTAGGTCCTTTCTTATGGCATTCCCTCCAAGAGGGAGGGGGAGCCCGGTCTCCTCATACCACCACTCCCCGAGGTCTGCCACCTTGTGTAGGTGCTCCTTCTCATATGTCAGCTGCCCCTCGTGGATGATAAGCCCTGCGTCAATGTCTTCCCTTTCGACGGCTTTTGTGATTTCGTCGAAGTTCATAAAAACCGGAGTGAAGTCTTCTTCAAAGAGTCTTAGCTCCAGGTAGGCAGAGGTCAGCTTTCCCGGTACCCCTACCCGTTTTCCTTTAATGCTTTCAATCGGATTTTTCGAAACAATGATGGGCCCGTATTTATACCCCATGCTGGCGCCGCTGCGCAGTAGGGCGTACTTGTCTGCCACGTAAGGATACGCGTGGATGGAGATGGCGCTTACCTCATAAACCCCTTCCAGTGCCTTGTTGTTCAAGGTTTCTATATCTGAAAGAACGTGGTCGAATTCATACTCACCCGTGTCTATCTTTCCTTTTGCAAGAGGGTAGAACATGAAGGCATCATCGGAATCAGGGCTGTGGGCAACTGTAATCTTTGTCATATCCTTGCATCGTTAGCAAATTATATATGTTTTATTGTAAGGTGTCATTCGATGAAGGAGAAATCCGCTTTTTGGGAAAATAGTGATATTGCAGATATTGCTGGGAAAGTCCTTTCTGGAGATAGGCTAAATCGAGAGGACGGAATCGCTCTTTTCAAGTCCAATGACCTTCTACAGATAGGAGCGCTCGCAGATGAGCTTCAACGACAAAAAAACGGGGACGTTGTGACGTTCGTGGTAAACCGCCACATAAACTACACCAACGTCTGCGTAAGCGGCTGCAAGTTCTGCGCATATTACCGTAGGGAGGGAGAGCCCGGCGCCTATACCCTGTCCATGGATGATATAATGAAAAAGATAGATGATTCCGCAGGCCTTGGTATAACCGAACTCCATGTGGTGGGGAGTCATCACCCGGATTTGCCCTTTGAGTTTTACGTGGACATGCTTGAGCAGATACACGAAAAATATCCAGACATACACATCAAGGCCTTCACAGCAGCAGAAATTGAGTATTTTTCCAGGATTTCGGGGCATGGCACGAGAGATGTCTTGAAAAGGCTCAAAAACGCTGGCCTCAAAAGCCTGCCCGGAGGCGGGGCAGAGATATTCAACGAGGCTTTGAGAAAAAAGGTCTGTCCAAACAAAATAACAGGCGAGGGCTGGATTCGTGTGATGGAAGAGGCCCATAGCCTTGGAATTAAAAGCAATGCCACCATGCTTTTCGGCCATGTTGAAAGAGAGGAAGACAGGGTGGACCATCTCATCCGCCTGAGAGAGGCCCAAGAGAAGAGCGGCGGGTTCCAGGGCTTCATCCCGCTACCATTTCATCCAGCAAACACTGCCCTTTTAAGGGAGGGCCTCGTATCAGAAACAGGTCCGAGCGGCTCTGATATACTCAAGACGATATCCATATCGAGAATCATGCTCGAGGGATACATAGACAATATCCGTGCTTACTGGATAATGACCGGCAAGAAGCTTGCCCAGATAGCACTCCATTACGGTGCAAATGACATCGACGGCACAGTTATCGAGGAGAACATCACCCACGCCGCAGGGGCAAATACAGAGGAATTCCTCCCGAAATCTGAAATTATAGACATGATCCAAAGGGCAGGGAGGATTCCAGCGCAGCGCACCACAACGTACGAGATTGTTGATTATTATGAAGATAGGACAAACGAGATTTAAAAATACGGATTTTATATATTACCCGATAAACAAAGGGATGGTATCGGCTGATGGCATGGAGTACGTGAGGGCGCATCCCCCTGCTCTTGGAAAGATGCTCAAAGCGGGTGAGGTGGACATAGCCCCGACATCCTCCATAATATACGCAAAAAATTTTAACGATTTTTATATCTTGCCTGATTTCAGTGTCAGCGCACACGGCAAGACAGGGAGCATCCTTCTATTCTCGGAAATGTCGAATCTGGAAGACTTGGAGGGAAAAACGGTGGCAGTTCCGGGAACCTCGGCCAGCTCCTTGGCCCTTCTGGAGATAATACTAAAGATGAAAGGAATAAACGCCGATATACTCCACCATGAAAAACCAGACCTGGATGCAATGCTTGAAAAGGCGGATGCGGCTCTTTTAATCGGGGACCATGCCCTAAAAGCAAGCTATGACGGCAGACGGATTTTGTGCGATTTGGGAGAAGAATGGAAGGGGCTCACAGGGCACATGATGGTATACGCCCTCTGGGTCATTAGAAAGGAAGTTGCAGAGAAACGTCCTGAAGAGGTTTCTATGTTCTATGACCTGCTTGTGCTGTCAAGGAGACTGGCCAAGGAGGAGATTGATACCATTTCTGTACAGCTTGCGAAGGATTTAGGCGTCGCGCCGGAATTTATGAAAGCCCACCTTGAAACCCTCGATTACAGTCTTGGCAGCGATGTGGTAAGAGGTCTCGAGGAGTATTTTGCCAAGGCATATGAATTCGGGATTCTCGAAAGAATTCCAGAACTAAACTTCTTTGAGGTGCAAAATGCAGGATATTAAGGACATTCTTGAGAAATCACAACGCGAGCCCCTGACCATTGAAGAGGGGGAGGCCCTTTTCTCTTCCTTTGACCTGCTTTCTCTGGGCATTGCGGCCGATGGTTTTCGAAAGGATGCAGCGGGCGACCCTGTGACATTTGTTATCGACAGGAACATAAACTACACCAACGTCTGTGCAAGCGGGTGCAAGTTCTGCGCCTTTTACAGGAACAAGGGTGCAGAGGACGCATACGTCCTGTCCATAGAAGAG
>JAHJSX010000062.1 GCA_018830205.1 archaeon
GCCTGTTTATTCAATCGGCATACTGCCGGCAGAAAACGAGGGCGACATATACACCCTGAACACAGCACGGAGTTTGAAAGCGCTTCTTCCAAGCTGCGATGCCACCATAATAGTCGACAACGGCGCATTCCTGCGCTCCGGCGAGAGTGTAAAGGAGGCCTACGACAGGATAAACGCAGAGGTAGTGAAGCGTATTGGAATACTCTGCAGGGCAGGGGAGATAAGGTCAAGGAAACAGGTCGGCGAGATGGTCGTTGACGCAAGCGAGGTAATAAACACATTCAGAGGAGGAAACATCTGCAGCATTGGATACGCTTCCGAGGCAGTAAAACGGGATGGCTTTTTCACACGTCTTTTCAAAAAACGCCAGTATGAGATAGGAAAGGCATCAAGGATACTATCGGTTGCCAAAAGAGCGGTAAAAGGCAGGCTTCTTCTGCCCTGCGATTACAAATCTGCCAACCGGGCATTGATAATTGTAGCTGGCCCGCCGGCCCAGCTTGACAGAAAGGGCATAGAGAAGGCAAGGGAATGGCTCGAGGGCACGATTTCTGGAACCGAGGTAAGAGGGGGCGACTATCCGCTTAGGACAAGCGGCTACGTTGGATGCGTCGTACTTTTGGCAGGCGTGACGAACGCACCGCGCGTAAAATACATGCTCGAACGGGCAAGAGATGTCCAGGAAAAGATAGGCGCCGCACCAGAAAGAGAAAAGGACCTCGATTCAATACTTGGGGAAATTGAAAATCTATAGGGGAGATTGAGATGCTCTCTCTAGTCGGTATTGGAGGGGCCGGTTGTAGAATAGTAGAGCAATTTTACAGAAAAGACCTGGTCGGCAGCATTATCAAAAAGATTTCTTCCGGGGGGGAAACTGTAAGGGGTGTGGCAATTGATACCTCTGATACCATCACAAAACTTAGCAACATCCCTGCGTCCAACATGGTTTTGATTGGCCAAAGCAGGGCAAAGGGGCACGGAACCGGCGGCAGCGTCAGGATGGGGAGAAAAATAATGACCGAAGAGCTCGAGCTTGCCATGGGCGCTGTAAGAAAGGCGAACATAGACAAGCCGGAGATGATATTTCTTATCACTGGGATAGGCGGCGGCACCGGCACCGGAGGAGGGCCAGTTCTTGCAGAAAGGATTAAAATCACATATAATGTGCCTCTGCTTGGCATAATCGTCCTTCCTGCCAAAAGCGAGGGCGCCCTTTATACAAAAAACACATTTGAAAATTTCGATGAGTTCATAGAGCCGCTTGACGGCGTTATGCTGCTTGACAACAACGTTCTCGCAAACCGCGGCGAGGATTTCGTCACATGCTACAGGATACTTGGAGAGGCGATTTTCAAATTTTTGGGCATGGTCAATCCCGGCGACCTTCTAAGGCTTGTCGAGGGCGACATATCAACGATAGGATTTATGAGAATGAAGGCCGAGCACATTGCAGTCAAGGATATTCTCGACAGCGTGATACGCAATAACCTCTACTTTGATTTGGAGGGCCGCAAATTTGATAAAATAAACCTGATAATCTACGGCAATTTGAGCGAGGTCTATGGCCAGAGCTTTGCGAAAAACTGGGTAAAGGATAAATACGGCGTTGAGGTTGATTATATATTCATGGAGGAAAAAGGGTCTAAATATTTAAATATAGGTTTGGTCATTACGGGTTTAAAGGACGTAAAAAAAGGATTTGAGATAAAGGAAGACAAAAAAGCCGTGTCAGATCTCGATGATTTGCTCGGAGATATAAAACCATTGTTCTAGGAGGAAAAAAAGGATGAAAAAGGTAATAATCATTCTCACTGTTTTGCTCAGTATGGGTATTGCGAGCGCTGCTTCCCCTGATTACCTGAAGGCAAGCGCATCGGATGTTTCACCGTCAAGTTCGGCGAGAATTGACCAGCCAGTCATTGCTACAATGAGCCTTGAGAGAATTGGAACAGTTCCTGATGTGGCAAAAATAACAATTGTAACTGACCTTGACAGCCCAAGGGCAGAAGTAACCATAGACAATGTCACCGAAGATTACGGTCTGAAGGAGTTTGAGATTACCCTTTCTTCAGAAGGAGTAAGCAAGATAGACATAAGAATCAACGGTTATGCCCCGCGCGTTGAAAAACAGACAGACATCAAAGTAATAGAAGTAACGACTCATGTCGAATATAAAGGAGAGGAGGCCGAGGACCAGAGCGATGGCTCAATCACCCTAACCGTATCTGACACAGAGATAAAAGAAGCGAAGACTACACTTGATGACGCATGGGACAAATACAATGTTGCACGCACCAAAGTGCTTGACCTTGGCGATGCAGGCATAAACACTGCCGAACTTGAAGCCAGGCTCCAGCAGGCAAGAGAGCTCCTTGACAACGCTGATGTCCAGGAGTCCCAGGGGGACATAGAATCTTCAAAGGTGCTGGCACAGGGCGCCACGACAATATTGAATGGAATCATCCTGGATGCAGAAAAGAGCGGCGTTGGGCCGGTGCAAATGGACATTAAAAGATACCTCGTCATTGCCGGAGCGGTTATCGTTGTTTTAATCGTGGCCCTTTTCATAAAAAGCAAAAGAGAAGAGCTGGGTTAGGCTCACGCTTAATTTGGTCAGGGTACAATCACGAGGAAAAGAGGTAGATTTACGTGAGGCCTTTCATAGTTGGCGTTGGACGTGCTGGCACACGGATTGCAAATTTATTCCTTCTTAAAGGGTACAAGGGGATACTTCTTGATTCAGAGAGGTCGGACCTCGTCTACTTCCCCTATAAATACAAAATCCTGCTTGGCGAGAAATTCGTAGATGGCAACGGCACAGGAAAAGACCTTGACCTCGGCAGAAAAATAATGGATGCCGAAAAATACAATATCGTCGACAGGATGGACCAGGTAAAAGATACTGACATGGACTCCATTTTTGTTTTTTCAGGGATGGGCGGCGGCACCGGAGGCGCAGTCGACATCCTGATCGAGGAGCTGCGGAAAAGCTATACTGAACCCGTGTACTACACGGGTATAATGCCCTCGGTCGAAGACTACGACAACGTCCTCATAAACTTTTCAGAAAATTTCAAAAGGCTTGGCGCAAGCGCTCACGCAATATTTCCCATAGACACAGACCTCCTCAGGGGCGACAGGAGGCTCCGGGGGATGTACAACCTGATAAACAAGCAGATATTTTCATACTTTTTTAACCTATTCCAGATTGGCGATTACCGTTCCCGGGAAGAGCTTGGAAAAAACGTCCTGGGCACAACGGACGTAATAAACACCCTTGCCGGCGTAAGCACGATTGGCGTTGGGTCATACGGGCTCGATGAAGACGAATTCAGGCTGTCAAAACACCAGGAGAACGTAGACAAGCCAGAGCTTGTCGTCTCCCTTACGAAGAAGGCCGTGGAGGAAACGCTTCTGCATTTTGATATCAAGGGGGCCAATAGGGCCATGGCCGTAGTGTACGGCCCAAAAAGATATCTTGATTTTCTTGGGAGCATCCCGGCACGGCTGTGGGTGGAGAAAAACATTGGAGGGGTTGAGGTAAGGGGCGGCGACATCCCATCCCCGGGCAAGAAAAACTTTGAGGTCATGGTGCTCTTATCAGGAATCAAGAAGTCTGAAAGACTTCGCTACCTTTACCAGCTTGGCAAGATTCAAAAAGACAAAGGCGCGTATTCTGAAAAAATCTCACAGGTCTTTGATAGGCTGAAGATGCTCAATTCAAAGATTGATGCAGCAGGTGACGATTCCAAGTCCATATACGACGACTTAAAAGGCATCATGGACGAGGGGGCAAATGACAAAGAGTCAATTTAATAACCCCAGATTTAAAAAAAGATACGTCCTTTTTGGGACCCTGTTAATACTCCTGGCTTACATCACTCTTTTCAGGCCCTCGCTTGAGGGGGCCATCATTGCCTCAGCCGTATGGCTTGCATATTTCACAGGCATTATAGCGCTTTTTTTCGGAGTCGTCTTCTCGATTTTTGGATATATTACGGCGCTGCCAATCATTTCTACTTTGTACGCTTACATCGCCTTCATCCTGGCAAAGATTCACTACATAATCTTCAGGGCGTTTATGGACAGGACCCTCAAGAGGATGAGGTGGTATAGAAGCCTTGAGCTAAAGGTTAAAAACAGCAAAGCTGTAAAAAAATCAGTCAAGCTCTTTCACGGATTCCTGCTTAGCCTTGGAATCGACCGCTCAATGCGTGTAAAGTTCTTTGAGGTCAAAAGGTGCAAATCATGCAAAAAGAACATACCGGCTGATGGGAAGCTGTGCCCCTACTGCGGCGATACGATTAACCAGAACTTACTTCCTGCCTGAGCTCTTTTAGCGTGCTTGTCCGCTCTGCAATCGCATTGTGCTGGTGGATGGTCTCGAAACTCTCGCTTTTTGCAAATATTACGCTTTCATCAGGCAGCTCAACGTAATTTCTCATGACATCCATCAGTATCTTTCTCACAACGTCCTCTACAAAATTCGGGTTTTTGCAGCTCTCAAGCACCACGTGTACTTCGTCCTTTCTTTTCAAGACGTCGTAGACCTTCGCGCTCATCGAGTTTTCAAGAAGCTCAATAACGCCCTCCACCTCAAGGTTATACTCCTCGGGCACCTCAATATAAAGCGTTGCGATATTGCGCTGGTTGTGGCTTCCTATCGGGACTGCGGCCAATATCTTCTCTGTATCCTCCTTGGAAAAATCCAGGTTTTCTCTTGCGTGTTCAGTGAGGCCCTCCTGCGCGCAGGGGCAGGACGCAATGCCCATGACTTCCGCCCCTATCATCTTTTTTATCTTTCCATTCTCGCTCATGGCCCTTGCAAGAATCTTGTATGTTGCCTGGGTCTTCTGCCTGGTTACAGGCGTTTCCCTGTAAACCACGTAATCCGCCTCCATTTTCACCTCAGTCTGTTTTGCAAATTTAGAGAGTTCTTTTGCTATCTTTGCGCTAAGCTCCTCAATTGAAGAAATCTCCTCTTTGAGAGCATTGTTTATCACCTGGTGGACGTTTTCCTTTACATCTTGCTCGCTCTTCTTCGTGTCTTTGCCAAGCTCCAAAAAGACATCGATTTTTGGCAAAAGAACAACGAGTCCTGATGGGCGCTTGACTTCTATTAGCCTCTCAATTCCTAAAATCCCGATTCGCTTCATATAACATCACACCTGTTTTCCAAGCCCCACAAACTGGGCGAGCAGGGCTTCAAGTTGAATCAGCTCGCTCGCACCTTCCTTAATCCTGAAGTCATATTCACCAATTACCCCTACGAGCTTTATTTTGCTCTCCTGGGGAATCTTCAGCTTGAAAACCTCTTTGTGGAACTGTACCACGACGTCCTCACCGCTGACGCCGGACGCGATGACAAGATTGCGAAGGGCTTCCCGCGCCTTCATGAAGTCGCCATCAATCGCAATTTGCAGGATGTTTCTAATCTCATCGGGCTTTACCATCCCGCCCACATTATATATGACCTCTTCAGTTATATCCCCGAATGCAGACGCCGACTGCAGGAGATTGATTGCCTTCCTGAGGTCCCCTTCGCACATATAGAGAATCGCATCAATCCCGCCATCACTGGCCTTTAGCTTTTCTGCTGTTTTTATATGCAGGAGCCTCTCTTTTATGTCTTCATCTTTAATCGGGCGGTACCTGAATATGGCGCACCTTGATTGAATGGGCTCAATGATTTTGCTTGAATAATTGACCGAGAGTACGAACCTGCAGATGCTGCTGTACCGCTCCATCGTGCGCCTCATTGCATTCTGGGCATCTTTCGTGAGTGCGTCCGCCTCATCAAGGAATATGATTTTGAAATCACCGCCCATCGAACGCGTCCTTGCAAAGTCCTTTATCTTGCCCCGCACGACGCCTATGCCCCGCTCATCACTCGCATTGAGCTCCAGAAAATTTGAATGCCAATCTTTGCCAAAAAGCCCTCTTGCAAGCGCAAGCGCTGCCGTGGTCTTTCCTGTACCGGGCGGCCCTGCAAAGAGCAGATTGGGCATGTTCTTTGTCAAAACGTACCCCTTGAGCCTTCCGACAATCGCGTCCTGGCCGACAATGTCCTCTACTTTTTCAGGCCTGTATTTTTCTACCCAGATGGCGTCAATCATCGAAAGAAATTACTATCAAGACTTATATAGTTTTATGGGGACGTATTTTTATGAGAAGGATTCCGGTCTTATTATTGCTGCTGGCGCTTTTGCCCGCCTTGCATGCACAGGCAGGAGAAGTCCATGTTTTGAAAGTTGACGGAATGATAGATTCTGTAATGAGCAGTTATATCGAAAGGGGCATCAAAGACGCAGAAACTGCTGGGGCGCAGGCAGTAATAATCCAGATGGACACGCCCGGCGGGCTTGATACTTCAATGCGTGCCATCATGAAAAACATGCTGGCATCAGATGTACCTGTCGTTGTTTATGTCTCGCCAAGCGGTGCGAGGGCCGCATCTGCCGGGAGCTTCATCCTTGTCTCAAGCCATGTGGCTGCGATGGCCCCGGGCACAAACACGGGTGCTGCTCATCCTGTATCCATCACCATGGGAGAGGTTGGAACAGTTGAACAGAAAATAACAAACGACGCAGCGGCAACCATGAAATCCATTGCCCAAGAGCGCGGCAGGAACGCGACACTTGCAGAAAGCTTTGTGACAAACAGCACCTCGATAACCGCAGAAGAGGCGCTAATGTATGGCATAATCGAAATCATTGCAGATGATTATGACGACCTTCTAAGCCAGCTCGATGGCATGGAAGTTGAAACCGCTTCAGGGAATGTCACCCTCAATATGGCCGGGGCGCAAACCAGGGAAATCCCCTTAAGCCAAAGGGAGGACTTCCTGCATGTCCTTTTAGACCCAAACATAGCATACATTCTTTTCATTGCAGGGTTTTATGGCCTGATATATGAGCTCTCAAGCCCCGGAGCGATTCTCCCTGGTGTTGTAGGCGGCATCGCAATACTGCTTGCCCTTTGGTCCTTCCAAGCACTTAGCGTGAGCGTCGCAGGGCTCGCGTTAATCGTTTTTGCGATACTCCTTTTTGTTGCAGAGACGCAGGCATCTTCCGGCGGCGTTCTCGCGGCAGGCGGTGCAATCTCGCTCTTTCTCGGCTCTATTTTCCTCATAGATTCTGAAAAAGAGCCGTTTGTCCAGCTTTCCCTCAACCTGATTATTCTTGTGACGCTCTTGACCGCTTTATTCTTCGCAATTGTGCTTGGGTACGTCATAAAGGCCCAGAAAAGAAGGGTCACAACCGGCAAAGAGGGCATGATAGGGACAATTGGAGTGGCAAAAAGCGATATCGACCCCGAGGGAAACGTCTTTGTCCACGGTGAGCTGTGGAAGGCAACTTCTGAGAAACCGATAAAAAAAGATAGTAAAGTTAAAGTATTAGAGGTAAACAATCTCATCTTAAAAGTTAGCGAGGTAGATAGTGATGGTAGGCATAATTGAATTATTCATAGTAGGTTTTTTGGTATTGTCAGTAGCAGGCTCAGCAGTAAAGGTTGCACGGGAATATGAAAGATGCGTAATATTCAGGCTCGGGCGGCTTATAGGTACGAAGGGCCCCGGTATTTTTATTTTGATACCCGGAATCGACAAGATGGTAAAGGTTGACCTTAGAACGGTAACACTTGACGTGCCGACACAGGAGGTCATAACAAAAGACAACGTGCCTGCCCAGGTAAACGCTGTCGTGTATTTCAAAATCGTAGATGCAGAAAATGCCATAAACCAGGTCGAGGATTACTTTGCGGCTACTTCGTTGATATCACAGACCAGCCTGCGCAGCATTCTAGGCCAGAGCGAGCTTGACGAGCTTCTTTCAGAGAGAGATAAAATCAACACCAAGCTCCAGAGCGTCATAGATTCACAGACCGACCCATGGGGCATAAAAGTATCAACTGTTGAAGTAAAGGACGTAGAACTGCCAGAGAACATGAAGCGTGCGATGGCCAAGCAGGCCGAGGCCGAGCGAGAAAGAAGGGCAAAAATCATCAACGCTGAAGGCGAGTTCCAGGCGGCCCAGAAGCTTCAAGAAGCGGCCCATATCATCAGCAAGGAGCCGGCAGCACTCCAGCTAAGGTTCCTGCAGACAGTAAACGAGGCAACCAGTGAAAAGGCTTCGACGATTATTCTGCCTGTGCCAATAGACCTGATTGAGCAGTTTTTCAAGAAAAAGAAGGAGTAACCCTCCTTCCCCCTTTTTTATTTTTTTTAATTA
>JAHJSX010000063.1 GCA_018830205.1 archaeon
TATCCGATAATTTCCCGTCTGCACCAAGCTCTCCCGCTGCCGATATGTATTCCCTTGCAAGATTTCCCCCGCCCACCACGACTTTGATGTCGCCTCCTTTTTCTGTGAGCGATACCAGCATGTCTGCAAAATCTTTGATTAGTTCAATATTTGGTGAGGGGGACGCGAGTATCGAGCCACCCATGCTTATTACAACCTTCATCTTATCCCTTCTAAATCCATTTGGATGATATAAATCTCTTGTGTTGGAGAAGGATTTTTATATTCGCAAAATCGAGATATTGTAACATAAGGGAGTTATTAATGGAGCATGATATCTCAATAATAAGACCTGAAATGCGGGACGAAGATGTTCATATGAGGGGGCAGGGAATGCCAAACGCAAGACTGAAGGACATCAAAAAAGGATTGCTCACTTTGCACACCCTTGAAACGATGGCGGTCAACATCTACAAGTTCCAGATAACGAAAAAGGAGAGCGAGCTCAACCGCCATTTAATCGCTGCCATGGCAAACGAGATGACACACGTTCAGGATTTCCAGGTCAAACTTTTTGAATACGGCTGGAAGCCAAGCATGCTTAGGTGGGGATACTGGGTTGTCGGTTTTGTGTTCGGGTTCTTTTCGCGCCTTTTTGGCAAGAAGGCGATTCTTAAGACCGGCATCTGGGTGGAGACGAAGGCCGTCCACCACTACGGTGAACTCATCCGCAAAGTAGACTGGGACGAGGATACCCGCAGGATAATCGAGAAGGACCAGGCAGACGAACACGGCCACGTCAACCGGTGGAGAGGGCTTCTCCAGTCAGAGTAGCGGAGCAATCATCATGTACAAAATAGAGGAAATCACTGTTGAAGAAGCGATAAAGATGGTTAGGGACGAAGATGCGGTATTAATCGATGTCCGCACCCCTTCTGAGTATTACGCAGAGCACGTGGAAGGAGTAAAATGGATACCTCTGGACGAGCTTTCGCAAAGGGCAGGAGAGCTTGAAAAGGATAAAGTAATACTTGCCTGCTTTTGCAGGAGCGGGAGCAGAAGTCTTCGAGCCTGCGAGGTGCTAAAAAGTCTTGGTTTTACTAAACTCTTCAACGTTCGCGGCGGGCTTCTCGCATGGAAGTCTGCTGGGTTTAATACCGTTTCCGGGCCGTGAGAAACCAGGTGCCCAAAAAAATATATAGACCGGAAGGGGTGGGGGTAGTATGAGAAAATCATCATCCGTGGAGCTTCATAAATTAAAGAAGGATCTTGAAATTTTAGAAGGCAAGAAAGGCAGAGGTACAGAGCTTATAAGCCTTTACATCCCCCCGGACAAAAACCTTGACAGCGTCATGTCACAGATGCGCGACGAGGCATCACAGGCCTCGAATATAAAATCCACGCGTACAAGAAAAAATGTGCAAAGCGCGCTTGAGGTCATAATGCAGAGGCTGAAGCTCATCACAAAAACGCCTGAAAACGGCCTCGTCATGTTTGTAGGTACAATCCCTCACGGAATAAAAGACAGGATGGAGGTCCATCTTCTTGAACCTCCCCAGGAGATTATTACCTACATATACCGGTGCGATTCAGAATTTCTCCTCGACCCCATAAAAGACACGCTTGCAGAGAAAGGCTCGTATGGTCTTTTGGTGGTGGACAGGGGAGAGGCATCCATTGGAATTCTTAAGGGAAAGCGCCTGACTGTCGCAAAAAAAATGGCATCGAACGTACCACGTAAACACGGCAGGGGTGGCCAGAGCCAGCGAAGGTTTGAACGCCTTATTGAGGAAGCAGCACATAATTATTTCAAGCGCGTAGGTGAGCATGCTAGCGAGATATTCATGAACACACCTGACCTGAGAGGGGTCATCCTTGGCGGACCTGGTCCGACAAAGGAATATTTTTACAACGAGAAATACCTACATCCAAAAATCCAGGAGCAAATCATAGAAACAGTCGACACATCGTATACTGATGAGTTCGGACTCGGTGAAATTGTCGACAAGGCGCCTGATTTATTCAAGGACCTCGACATAATAAAAGAAAAGGGCCTCATGTCAAAGTTCCTCCAGGAAGTAGTAAAAACCCCGGGGCTTGCCGGA
>JAHJSX010000064.1 GCA_018830205.1 archaeon
ATTGATTGTACACAGGTTTATCGCGGTGTTTGGAGATGTGCTGATAAGGGAGGCCATAAATGTTACGCTTGACTTGAACAAAGAGAAATTCAATTTTGAAGGTTCAAGCATTAAAGAGGCAGGCTGGACCAAGCTCTATCCCTACTACCAATCGAGGGATTTTGTGTTTCCAGACGTCTTTAGTGGTGAAATGTTAAATGTGCTTGAGGTCTATCTCGAAGAAAAAGAAACCCAGCCCCCGAAAAAATTCTCTCCGGCCTCTCTTATAAAAGAACTTGAAACAAGGGGTCTTGGCACCAAGGCAACCCGTGCCGACATACTTGACACGTTATACAGAAGAGGGTATGTCAAAGGAAAAGCAATAGAGGTAACAGAACTCGGGGTGTCTGTAATCAACACGCTGGGCGAATATGCTTCTGCGATTATAAGCGAAGAACTAACAAGAACGTTTGAGGAAAAGCTGGAAAATATACGCGAAGGAAAGGAAAGCAAGGAATCGGTTCTAAAAGAAGCAAAGAGCGAGCTTCTAAAAATCCTTGAAGACCTGAAAGAAAAGGAAGACGTAATCGGAGCGAATATCTCGAATGCCATAAAAAAATCTGAAACAAAAAAAACACTTGGAAATTGCAACCTCTGTGATGGGGATCTAAAGATTATAAAATCCCGTAAGGGGGACGAGTTCATCGGGTGCTCAAGCTACCCGAAATGTAGAAACACGTTTTCTTTGTTCACAAGCATGGGGGTCGCGCCTACTGACAAGACGTGTGTGGAATGCGGGCTCCCGGTAATCAGCACTTCCAAAGGGAAATACTTCTCATGCATAGACCCAAAATGCAAGTCCAATGAACGAAGATACGTGATTGGGGACTGTCCAGAATGTGGGAAGGACCTCAGGATTATGAAAGCTAGAAAGCAGTTCGTCGGGTGCTCCGGCTATCCAAACTGCAGGACTTCGTACCCCCTCCCCCAAAAAATTGGCGTACTGCCGACCGGCAAAAATTGCTCAAAGTGCGGCCTTCCCATGATTAGCGTCCCTATCGGGAAGCGGCGGCTTTTAAGCTGTATTGACATGAACTGCAAGTCAAAGGAAAAATACCTGAAGAAAAAGGCTGCTTAGGCAATAAAATTTTTAAGGTCCAGTGCCCCATCTTGGATGGATGTATATGCTTGTACCAATTCTCATAAGCGTGTTTCTCATAAGCGTAATATCGCTTGTGGGGGCCCTTGCGCTCTCCCTAAAAGAGAAAATCCTTGACAAACTGCTGTTTGTCTTAATCGCTGTTGCTGCTGGAACCATGTTGGGCGTTGCTTTTTTGGATTTGATACCTGAAGCGGTCGAAAAGGGAGGACCTAACGTCTTTTTGTACGTGCTTTCTGGAATCTTGGCGTTTTTCGTATTGGAGCGATTTATATTCTGGCATCACTGCCATGACGGGAAGTGCGACGTCCATGCATTCAGCTATCTAAACCTTGTAGGGGACGGTGTACACAATTTTTTAGACGGCATGGTGATTGCTGCTGCTTACTTTGTATCAATTCCTCTGGGCGTGGCGACCACAATTGCAATAGCTTTGCATGAAATACCCCAGGAAGTCGGGGACTTTGCAATCCTCATTTATGGAGGGTTTGGCAGGAAAAAGGCCCTCTTTTACAACTTCCTTTCCGCCCTTGCAGCATTTGTGGGTGTGGCGGTCGCCTATGTTTTCTCGTCTTCAGAAGGATTTTTCACTTTCGTTCTGGCATTCGCGGCAGGCGGATTCATATACATAGCAAGCGCGGATATCATGCCGGAGCTTCAAAAAGAGAGGGAGTTTAGAAAATCGCTTTTGCAGCTTTTATGCCTTATTGGCGGGATTGTCCTGATGTGGGTGATTATTCACCTATTTGATTGACTTGCCCACCGAGCAGGGCAGGCATGTGCCCTTTTCTCTATCAAAATGCTGAGGGCATATATGTCTTCCACAGAGCTTGCAGGTCTGAATTGCCACAGACCCGCCGCATACACTGCAAATTCCGGCGATCATGGTAATCCCCACTGTTCCAACGCTGTTTTTAATTCAGGATGCTCTTTTGCGTAGTCTTCAAGTGAGACCCCGCTTAAGGTGGCATCGAGTGCCTGGCGCATTGCCATACCGCCCGCTTTAGCACCCCCCTTATGTCCAAAAATCCCGCCCCCTGCAAGAATCAATGCATCCTCGCCGAGCCTCTTTACGTTTTCGGGTATTTTTCCGGGATGCTGCCCGCCAGATGAAACTGGGAGTGAGGGGATAATGTTGTAAAAATCCTCCTTCAATGCTTCAACATTGAGCATCACAGAGTCAATGTCCTCATACAATTTTCCAAGTACGGCTCCGGCGTGCACCTGGTCGCCGCCGCAAAGCCTCGCAATCTTTGATACCACTTGTGTGTGTATGCCGTGCACATCGCTTCTTGTAAAGGCTGCGAACATGTCTCTGTGGCAGTGCACGGGTACGTTCACACTTTCATCCTCGCAAAGAACCCGCAGTGCTGAAAATCCGGCAG
>JAHJSX010000065.1 GCA_018830205.1 archaeon
GGTCCGCGCCCACAAACCCATGTGTGCGGTCAGCCAGTTTGTCTAATAATTTATCAATAGATGCATTAATTATTTCATCTATTAGCTTATTAGAAATTAATCCGTTTTCAAGTAATTGTATACCTACTCTTTTGGTTTTCTCTTCATTTTCTTTCTTTATTTCTTCAGAAAAAACTGTTCTGAAATCATCAATCTCTCTTTTTCTAATAAGGTTCTTTGTTTCTTCAATATACGGTTCAATCTTCGTCAAAATCGAAGGATCGTTTTTTATCTCCTTTTTTATTTCCTTGTCAAGTTCTATATCTTTCTTTATTTCTTCTTTTAATATCTCTACAGCAATTTCTGCGTCCCAATGACGTATTGGCATGCCTCTTGTATGGATTTGAAGTATTTCTTTCCTGCCGTTTCGGTCTGGGACACCTATTACTATTTCCCTGTCGAACCTGCCAGGTCTCCTAAGTGCGGGGTCAATGGCATCCGGCCTGTTTGTGGCGCCTATAACTATCACCCTGCCCCTTGCCTGAAGCCCGTCCATGAGGCTTAGAAGCTGGGCCACAACCCTGCGTTCAACCTCGCCCTGGACCTCTTCCCTTTTCGGGGCTATCGCATCAATTTCATCTATAAATACAATGCTTGGCGCATTGTCCTCTGCGTCCTTGAAGACCTTTCTTAAGTTCTCCTCGCTCTCACCATAGAACTTGCTCATGATTTCAGGGCCGTTCAGCGGATTGAAAAACGCCTGTGTCTCACTTGCAACCGCCTTGGCTATCAAAGTTTTGCCTGTGCCCGGCGGGCCATGTAGCAGGAGGCCTTTTGGAGGTTCTATGCCAAGCTTCTCAAAAAGCTCCGGGTGCTTCATCGGAAGCTCTATAATCTCCCTGATTTTATTGACCTCTTCTCTGAGGCCGCCGATATCCTCGTAGGCAATCCTTTGTATGCCTTCTCTACCCTCTGGAGCCTTAATGGGGCCCTCTTTTACCAATATCTCAGTGGAATCTGCAATCCTGACCATGCCTTTTGGGGCCGTATGCCCCACAGTAAATGGAAGTGTTGTTCCAAGAACGCCCACGACCACCCTATCGCCCATGACAATCGGCCTGCCAAGAAGCCTTCTTTTTAGAAAATCCCCAAAACCCACTGAAAACCGTATTGTCTGCGTCGGTGCAAGCGTCACTTTTTGCGCGTCTTTTATCTCTGCCTTTTTGACAGAAACCCTGTCGCCAAGCGACACATCCGCGTTCTGGCGAAGGAAACCGTCCATCCTGATTATGCCAAGCCCTTCATCCTCTGGATACGCTCGCCAGATTATTGCTCCGGTGGTTTTTTTGCCTTTAATTTCAATAATGTCCCCTGCTGAGACCCCAAGCGCGTCCCGTGTTTTAGGGTCAAGCCTCACGATGCCGCGTCCAACATCGTTTTTCATTGCTTCGGCAACTTTGAGTTCAATCGTCATAATAAATTCCCCTTCTTTTTATGTGTCATTTTTGGTATAAATAACTATAGAACTGTGCTGTTCCAGGGCAGGCCCTCAAATTGTATAACGTCCCCGCTTTCTAAGTTGTGCTTGAGATTTATCTGGCCAGGAAGCACTGACACTACAGTGGAATCCCAGGGGTACTCATAGAATCTTACAACGTCACCCTGCCCGGGCAGCATTTCTACGACTACCAGGTCCCCTGCATCGTAGTAAATGGAGGCGTTGAAGTTCGTGCCAGGCACATTAAATATTGCGCCCTTTGTAATGTTTATGTCCCCGAACCGGCCCTTGAATGCATCCTTTGTAAGCTCTATGTATTTCTTTAGTTCCATGCCCTTCTGCCAGGACTGGGTAATAGGCATCGCCTGTAACAGGGAGGAGTTGTGAAGCCCGTATCCTTCCTCAGGCAGGATTTCCACGGTTTTTGTTTCATTTATCTTCATGCCCCGGGCTGCCTCATCAAAGCCCTGTATCATCATTCCAGCACCGGCAATGAATGCAAGCGGCTGGTAGAGCTGGCGCATATTGAACCAAGATACCTTAGGAATGGAATCGTTTATAGCGATTTCATGCCGCGAGGTATCAAAGACTTCACCGCCAGCAAGACGTCCAGTGTAATTCACTTCTACAACGTCACCGGCCTCTACAGTCATGTTTTTCATGTCTCCCGTAAAGTTCTCCCTTGTGATATTCGTGACCTGTATGTCAAATATGAGCGTACTTCCCACAAGGGGGTGATTCGAGTCAATATATATTGAATTATTGTCATATGTTATAGTCTGGTAGCCTGCGGTTGTGACAAGCGTTGTATTTGAAGGGTTATGCTTAATTGTCACGATTTCCTCCTGGGGGCCAAGGGTCAGGGGCGGCGGGGTTGTAAGGAGGGCCTGGTCGTCCTGGGGACTCTGGAACAAAAGGCCCCCCGCGACGGTTCCAAAAACCATTATGCCCACGAGCACCAGAAGCAGTGTATTGTTTTTCTTTTCTTCCTTTTTTATCCGCGCCATGTGTAGGAATATCGCATTCCAAGTATAAATCTTTGGATTCCATCACGGGCTATTTCACGCTCCAAAGATGCGACAAAAGTTCGGCTTCCGAGGTGGGCACTCCGACCGTCTTGTATTTGCCGTTTACCACAATGGTGGGCACGCCCTTGACCCCATAACGGGCTGCAGCTTCTGCACCTTCTGGGGTTGCCATATCCCTTTCTATCATAAGGGCGCTTTCCATTTGCCCCACCACGTTTTCTGCAACCCGCTTTGCAGCCGGGCAGTGAGGGCAGGTTGGCGAGGTAAAAATCTCTAAAAGCAGTTCCATCACTCCACCTTTACGTCAAAACCCTCGAACAGTTTCCATCTTTTCAACATTTTATTTCACCTCATTTAGTAACATTTTGTTATTATAATGGTCCATTATAACAATGTAAAACATTTTAGTAACCTTTTGTTATTAATTTTAAGTTGTTAAGATTCATCTACTAGTGCATGGATATTGAGAAACTGCTCAATATGCTTGGCAATGAGACAAGGCGAGAGATTCTCCAGATGCTCTCTGAGAGGCCCTATTACGTGTCAGAGATTTCCCAGGAGCTCTCAATTGGGCAAAAAGCGATTATCGAGCACCTGTCGCTCATGAGGGGGGCAGGGATGATAGAGAGCAGGTTCGAAAAGGTGAAGAAGGGGAGGCCACGAAAGTACTTCCTGATTTCAAAGGACGTCATGCTTGAGGTATCTATTGGCACCGACACCTTCAATGCACGGACATCCTTGATAACGATTGATACGGACGTTCTAAACTCCCTTCCAAAACTAAAGAAAATCACCTGCAGGCTTGAAGAGATTTCGGAATTTGATGTGGGGGAATCTAAAGAAGAACTAAGTAAAATCTACCGTGAACTTGAAGAAGAAAAAGAGAACATCATGCAGGCGAAAAAGGTAATCGAGTGCATCCAGGGCAAAATAAGAAGCGAACTAAAAAAAGACGCAATTGAAAAAGAGCTTGAGAGGCTTCTTGTATAATTTTTTGAAATGTAACCATAACCCCAAAATCAGTTGCATGCCTCGCGATACTTGGTGAGGTCACGGTCCTTAAGGATTGCGCTTATCCTCAGTTCCTTTGCCTCTGGACAGAAATCTGTTAATTTTATATTAGTATCCGTATACTCGGCAGCAAACACTGGTTTTCCTGCTTCTATGAATGGGAGCATTTCCTCGCACCAGCCCTGGACAAAGCAATCCTCTGTCAAAGCCCAGTCAAAGTAAGGTTCAAGGGCCACGGCAAGTTCTGGAACATTCTTCAATCCAATGGAAAGACCCCTCGCGTGGGCCTCCTCTGCCAACCAAATGTTGTACTTTACCTGGTCTTCACGTGTTATTGGAAAGCCAGTATCTGATGTAAAGGCGTCAATGTTGTCTGGCTCAAAACCATCAAAACCCTTTGTCTTACACTCATCAAGGCGCGCGCGCATGATTGGGGCAAGAGCATCAATCTTTCGTATGTCAAGCCATTTCTCTCCAGGCCAACCGCCGTACTCCTTGCCAATAACTGAATCTGGGAACTCGTCCCTGTCAGGCCTCCAGTCCTCCCAGGAACCAACGCTGATATAGCACACAACATATTTTCCATTTTCGTGTAGGGTTTTCACGACTACCTCATCATTTTCGAACATATCGATGTCATACATATCGACATCAAGGGAGACATCAACAGGAGAATCAAGCTGCCACTGCCATGTAGTGTCGACTCCCGGGGTCCACCAGTCAGATGTTTCTGTTGTGACAGATGATGTCGGTTCCATCTCATCAGAATAATCCCCCCCCCTCCATGCATCCTGCAA
>JAHJSX010000066.1 GCA_018830205.1 archaeon
ACATAATAGTTGATTTCGCCCGGACAAACTTCTTTTGCCATTTAAACACACCTCAACCCAAATTTATTAATATTACTTTTTAAATATTACCATCCTCTATGTATGTTATCCTGGGATGTGGCACTGCGGGTTTTCTTGCTGCGAAAGAGCTTTTAGAGCTTAAAAGAGAGGTAGTCGCGGTTGAGAAGGATCCTGCAAGGATAAAAGCCCTGAAAGAGGCCGGCGTTAAGAACATAATCAAAGGGGACATGACTTCTCCGCAGGTTCTAAAAAAGGCCGGGGTAGAGGCGGCAGACGCAGTTTTAGTGCTGACAACGGACCTTAACTTGACTAAAAAGGCTGTAAACGCCGTAAGAGAGCTGAACCCTGATGTAACGCTCATAGCCAGGGCCGGGAGGGATAGCAAAGGAGACGAGTTCCCAAAGGACAGCGTAGATGTCGTAGTATACCCGTCAAACGTCGTCGCTAAATATGCAATTTCAAACCTTGATGAGATAGAGCCGAAAAACAGACTGAAAAAGCTAATGAAAATCATATCACAGGCAGACAAGGGCATTGCTATTGTAACACAGAACAATCCTGATCCGGATGCCATTGCCAGCGCCGTGGCACTGAAAAGGATAACAGAGGCGAACGGAAAGACCGCAGACATAATATATGGGGAGGAAATAGGCCACGAGGAAAACCGCGCGCTTGTGAACCTGATGGGCATACAGCTCATCCATATATCAAAGGTTGCGGACATCCGGGACTACTCCAAAATAGCGCTGATAGAGGCCTCAATACCTGGTCAGAACAACCCGCTTTCAAGCGATATCACGCCCGACATTATAATAGACCACCACCCGGTGGACAGGGAAAAAGTGAAAGGCAAATACATAGACGTGCGGCCTGAAGTCGGCGCGACCTCTACGATATTGACCCAGTACCTGATGCACATGGGCTTCGATCTCACAGAGGAACTCTCAACGCTCCTTCTTTATGGCATAAAGACCGATACCCAGGACTTTACCCGAGGGGCAACGCTCGCAGACCTAAACGCTGTTGCAGTTTTATATCCACGGGCGAACCACGACCTGCTTGCAAAGATTCAGACGCCCCTGATGTCATCCGAGACCCTTGACACGCTTGGCGCTGCAATAAAGAACAGGCAGATTATAGGAAGCCACATGATTTCAAACGCCGGTTTCATAAGGGACAGGGATACACTCCCCCAGGCAGCTGATTATATTTTAAGGCTTGAGGGCATATCCACTGTGCTTGTTTACGGAATCGCAAAAGACGTAGTGCACATGTCCGCAAGGAACCGGGACATAAGAATCAATCTGGGCGAGGCCATGCAAAAGGCGTTTGGAGACATCGGGCAGGCAGGAGGCCACTCGACAGCAGCCGCAGGAAAGATTCCGCTCGGCCTTTTCGGAGGGGTCAAAGACAAGTCCTCGCTTTTGAGGCTGGTCGAGGATGCGGTAAAAGACCGGTTCTTAAAGGCAGTCGGTGCTGAGGAAAAAAGCAAGTGAATTTTAGGTTTTCATTCTCTTGAACGCCTGGGTGCCAAGTGCTATCATAAACGCTGCGAATGCCGTTATAACCCCAAGGTCCAAAAGATACGGGAACCGCGAGGTCCCAAGCATCGCACCACGGAGTGCATCAACGCCGTATGTGAGGGGGTCAAGCAGTACGAAGTAGCCAAGCCACGTGGGGAGGTTGTCTATTGGAAACAGCGCTCCGCTTAAAAAGAAAAGAGGATAGACAACAAAGCTCACCACCATCCCAAAGCCCTCTGGAGATTCCATCTGGGAGCCTATTACAAGCCCGAGGCTCACAAGCCCGGCTGCCATGACAAAGACAACAATATACGCCTTCAATAGAATGAGAGGAGTATAGCCGATCCCGATAAGAGGCCCCAAAAGCAGCACAATGGTGCCTTGAATCATAGAATCAGTCATCCCCCCTATGACCTTGCCCATAAATATCGTTGAGCGGCGAAGAGGCGCCACCAGCACCTCTTTTAGAAAATCGATTTTGCGGTCCCAGACAATATATATCCCAAAGAAGACCGACGTAAAAAGGATGCTCATAGACACAATGCCCGGATAGATAAAAGTCTGGTAGTCCATACCCTGGATGACAATGCTTGATCCAAGCCCCCCGCCAAACACGACAAGCCAAAGTATGGGCGTGAAGACCGAGGAAACGACCCTTGAATGCTCCCTTGTGAAGACCTTGACTTCCCGGAGCCAGAGGGCTAAAAGTCCGCTTATTTCGCTCATCTATTCTTCCTCTTTGTCATTATGCGCTCCATAAATCCGCCCTCGGCCGCGTCCCCCTCTCGAATTTCCCGGCCGGTGTATTTTAAAAAGACATCATTTAGCGTCGGAAGCCTTATCTCGACTTTCTCAAAGGATGGAAACGCTTCAAGAACCGCCTTCAGCCTCTTGCTCGCATCATCAACGCACAGCTCGACAGCATCATCGTACTTCTCATATTTTTTAATGAAAGAAAGGGCATCAAGGTCAGGAATTGAATCACCAACCCCTTTTAAAAGAATCCTTTCTCCTATTTCGTGCTTTAGGGTAGAAGGCTTGTCCATTACTGCAATTCTTCCAGAGTCTATTATTGCGACCCGGTCGCAAAGGTGGTCGGCCTCTTCCATGTAGTGAGTGGTTATGATAACTGATATGCCCTTTTCCTTAACAAGGCTCTGTATGTACTCCCATACGCGCTCCCTCGACTGGGGGTCAAGGCCGAGCGTGGGTTCATCCAGAAATAGCACTTTTGGCTCATGGAGAAGCCCTCTTGCAAGCTCAAGCCTGCGCCGCATTCCTCCTGAATATTTCTTGACGCGGTCGTTTGCCCTCGGGGTAAGCTCCACCAGCTTCAATGCATTGTTAATGCGCTCGCCCCACTCGCTTCTTGGCACCCCGAACATCATCGCGTGAAGCATAAGGTTCTCGTAACCAGTCAACATGTCATCGGAACTTGGGTCCTGGAAAACAATACCTATAGAGCCCCTGACGCGCCCTGGCTCTTTTAAGATGTCAAAGCCATTGACAGTGGCAGTGCCCTCGGTTGGCTCAATGATGGTGGCGAGCATATGCAAAAGAGTGGTCTTTCCTGCTCCATTTGGCCCCAGTAGTCCGAACACTTCCCCTTCCTTGATTGAGAAATTCACCTGGTCTACAGCCTTTACCTCTTTGTCGTAAACCTTTGTAAGTCCTTTTACTTCCACTATCATTTCAGGCCCTCATAATTCCAAGCACGCTGTCGAGCTCTTTTAGCGTCTTTAAGATTCTCTTTGCGTCTTTCTGGCTTATATCTTTATTTTTGTATTTATCAATAAAGGCGAAAAACGCACGCAGTGCAGGGGCGGGATTTAGGTCGTTGTTCAACGAATCCTCAAAGTCACGCTTTAATTTTAGAACATCGCCCTCAAGCGTTTTGCTATTCTTTTTTGCATTGGCCCCACTTAGCATTTTAATAAAAGACTCAAGACGCTTTATTTTCTTCTCAGATGCATCAAGCTTCTTGAACGTGAAATTTAACTTCTTTCTGTAATGGGTTCCAAGGAGTATGAGCCTCACGGCAGCTGGCGAGCAACCCTTCTTTAAAATATCCCTTAGAGTGAAGTGATTGCGCAGTGTTTTGGACATCTTCTGCCCGTCTATTATGAGGTGCTCGGCGTGTAGGTAGTACTTTGAGAACTCCTTTCCGGTAAGGGCTTCTGATATCGCCTTTCCATTCTCATGATGCGGGAACACGAGGTCAACACCCCCTGAGTGGATGTCCATGGAATCTCCAAGGTATTTGAGGGCCATTGTGGCGCATTCGCTGTGCCAGCCGGGCCTCCCTTCACCAAGGGACGTCTTCCAGTATATCATTCCGTCCATTTCGTCTCTTGGCTTCCAGAGTACAAAATGTGCAGGTTCATCGTAATCCTCTCTTTTGGTCTTGCGCCTGAGGTTGTCTCTTGGTCTCTTGCCAGAGAGGGAGCCATAATTATGTGATTTTGTTATATCAAAATAAATTGAGCCGTCCTTTTCCACAAAAGCCGAATCTTTTTCAATGAGCTTTTCCGAGAGCTCCACCATTTCGCCAATATGCTCACTTGCCCTTGGATATACATTCGCCCTATTGATATTCAGGGCATCGAGGTCATCGAAGAAGGCCTTCTCATATGCTTCTGTGACATCCGCAAGTCTGACTTTCTTGCGCTTGGCGCGCTCAATGGTCCTTTCATCAACGTCTGTTATGTTCATCACGTGCTTTACTTTGTACCCGTCACGTGAAAGCCATCTTTTAAGCAGGTCCTGGAACACGAAAGTCCTGAAGTTTCCTATATGTGCATAGTCGTGCACCGTGGGGCCGCAGGTGTACATGAGCACTTGCCCCTTTTTCATCGGCACGAAGGACTCCTTTTTGCGGGAGCGGGTGTTGTGCAGTTTCATTCACAATAAAATTGATTGTTATCATTAATAAAACCCGAATTAAACAACAAACCTTAAATCCGCGTGATATGAGTTTAGGTTGGTATGAAAATGGGTACAAAGGGAGACACAAGCGGCCGCAAGAAAAAAGCAAAAGGCGAGAAGCATTCAAAGGAATTTGTAGAAACCGTTCTAAACAGCATGGACGATGCCATCTCCATTATTGATGTCCGCGACTTTAAGATAGTTGGCACCAATCGAGTTTTCAATGACCTTTATGACCTAAACGGCGACGAGGTGATAGGCAAATATTGTTATGAGGTAACCCACCAGCGAAAAGAACCCTGCGCCCCCCCAGATGACCTGTGCCCACTCACGGAAACACTAAAGACCGGCAAATTTGCAGTATTTGACCACATTCACACCCGCCATGACGGCAAAAAGGAGTTTGTAGAGGTATCTACATCGCCCATACTGGACGACGCTGGAAAAGTCATTCAAGTTGTCCACGTGGCAAGAAACATCACCAATCGCAAGCAGTCGGAACAGCAGATAAAAAATATTATAGACGCAGCACCCGACGTGATTCATGTAATCTCGCCTGAAATGAAGATAATCACCAGAAACGCTGCGAGCAAGAAACTTTTCCCGCACATAAAAGAAGGGGACTACTGCCACGAGGCCCTGCACAAAAGAGAGATGGTGTGCGCCCACTGCGGGGTTACGAAAGTATTCAAGAACGCCGAGAAGCAGGAGCACGAGTCTTCAATCAAACTGCCAAATGGAAAGAAAATCACTGTCTACTCCACATCGTCCCCAATCTTCGATGAGATGGGGAACGTGGTGGCAGCTGTTGAGATACTCCGGGACATCACCGGGCGCAAGAAAGCAGAGCAGCAATTAAAAGACATCATAAACGCAGCTCCAGATGTAATACACGTAATCTCTCCAGATATGAAACTAATCACCAGAAACGATGCGAGCAAGAAGCTTTTCCCAAACATCAAAGAGGGGGATTTTTGCCACACGGCCCTACACAAAAGAGACGAAGTGTGCACCCACTGCAGAGTCACAGAGGTATTTAAGGACGGCAGGAAGCACGAGCACGAGTCTACAATCACACTTCCAAATGGCAGCACGATTACAGTCTATTCTACATCATCCCCGATATTTGACGAAAGCGGAAACGTAATCTCTGCTGTGGAGATACTCCATGATATCACAAAGCGCAAGAAGGCAGAAGAGGTAATCTGGAAGTACACAAAAGACCTGGAAAATGCGAATAAATTGAAGGACCTGTTCACAGACATAATGCGTCACGACCTTTTAAACCACCTTGGCATCATCAGAAATCTCGCGGAACTCGTACTTGAGGACAACAAGCTCGACGACTCAGAAGACATCCAAATGATCATGAGCAGTGCGCGCAAGCTTGAGGAGATAGTCGATGCTGCCTCCACTTATGCAAAGCTCGAAAGCGCAGAGCACATCGAATGGAAAGAGATGGACCTAAATACAATCATAAAAGATGCAGAAGAGTCGCTGCAACCGTACTTTGAGGAAAAGCACATAACACTAAAGCACATACCAAAGGGAAGATACGCCGTAAATACGATTTCCATGGCCGAGGAGGTATTCGTGAACCTCTTATCAAATGCAATAAAATACAGTGATGAGAGCACATCGGTAACGGTAGATATAGAAGACGCCAACGAAAACTGGAGAGTCACGGTGGCAGACCAGGGAACGGGTGTGCCCGATGAGTACAAGGAGAAAATTTTTAACAGGCTTACCCGGAGGAAAAAGGACGGGGTAAAAGGTTCTGGAATCGGTCTTGCGATTGTAAAGAGGCTTGCAGACCTTCATGGAGGAAGTGCCGGCGTTCTGGACAACCCTAAGGGCGGAAGCATTTTCTATTTTGAAATACCAAAAAAGGAAAAGTGAAACCTAAAGTCCATTTCGAACACCCAAAAAGAAATCGCATGTTTTTTGTATCTTAAAGTCAGGATATGTCCAGTCAAGGTGGCTGCACCCACGCCGGTCAAAAAGAAGTGCAACTTCCCCGAAGATGCCATCCCTCAGGTAGATTCTATGGGGAACCTCCTTTGTGGTGGCAAGCACAAGGCTTGCTCGCGTCAGGTATCCTGGGTCAATGTTTATTTTCCTTTTTCCCTCAACTGAGAGCTCCTTTTCAAGGAGTCCTGTGAAAATCTTAATATCTGCAAGCGACGCCCTGTCAATGGTTTTTTTAAAAACAATGAACCTCTTTTCAAGTCCCCTGCCCATCTCACGCTCATAATAATCAGTAAAGGTAAACTCATATGGTTCGCCTGTCTTAACGATTTCGCCGAACTCACTCTCAAGCATTTTTTTGACGCGCTCAAACACAGATTTTTGGGAGTACATCAACCCGGCGAAAAGCACAGCCTTCATAAAGCTTAAATATGACACAGAGATATAAATCGTTGGCGGAGATGACATGCAGACATTTATTGACGAGTGGACAGTGAACAAGGGGCGCGAGGCC
>JAHJSX010000067.1 GCA_018830205.1 archaeon
AGCTCACACAGTCTCCCGGACAGCTTAAACTATCTTCGACACCCTCGTCGCATATTCCGTTCCCGCAGCAGGGGATGACGGGCTTGTTCACGCATTCTCCCTTGTGGTAATCGTAGGAGTCTTCCGTGCACTCGTTCGCGTCATCGCAGTTCGGGCAATCCCGCGTGCAGCTTTCATAGTCCTCCCCTATTTCACATGCCCCGTTCCCGCAGCAGACGACATCAAGAATCGGCGTGTTGACGCATTCCTGCTTGTGATGGTCGTACTCATCAACAGTGCAGTCGTTCTTGTCGTCGCAGTTCGGGCAGTCCGCCGCACAGCTTGAATAGTCTTCAGTATCTTTGTCGCATATCCCGTTGCCGCAGCAGTTGGGGGCTGGTTCAGTGACGCATTTTTGCTCCTGGTAATCATATGAATCGATTGTGCATTCGTTGCCGTCATCGCAGTGCGGGGACTCCATGACTATGATATCATCAAAATAAACCTTTGAATCATCCCCCCCACCAATCCCAACCCGTCCGCTTGGAAATGTATTGCTTTCATCGGCGGCTTCGATTATTAAGCGGTCATTCAAGTAGAATTTCAGGTTAATCCCGGTGACTACAATCTTAAAATCCTGCCACAGATTCATGGGGATGAATGCACTTTCCTGGGCCAGCATCGTGGAGCCGGCCTGATAGTCGTCGACACTGAGGAATATTTGACTCCCTTCCGGGCAAATGCTGAATTGATACCTGCCCCTACCCTCCCTCACCCATACAAAGGCACAGCCTGCGGCAATCTTTAATCTGCCCATAAATGTATAATCCGATATGCTTGGCGAGGCGGCGTGCAGGTCATTCTGGCCAATTCCCCTGACAACTTTGCTGCCGTCTTCTGAAACTACGGACCCCTTGTCCCCACCGCAGTCAAAACAAATATCCCATCCTTTTAAATCCCCATCTTCAAAATCATCGAAAAAATAAATCTGCCCCTCGATTTCTGGGAGAACATGTGCTCCGCCAGAATCGGGCGCCCCATTCCCCTTGAAGAAACCTCCGATTATGACCGCCGCAAGAACCAGCATGAGCAGTACGCCCGCAATTTTTGCTGCCTTCCAGAATCCCCGCAGCCCCTGGCCTCGGACCGTCCCGCCTTCCGCCCCGGTCTCTTTCCCGCCCGGAGCCGTAGGCTCTCCTACAGGTCCAAATTCCATGCCCTCTTTTTTAATCTTGAACTCAATCCAATCAGGAGGATAGGAGAGCCCTCCTTTAGCAAAGGCAACCCTGAACTTCCTTCTTCTGTTGGGGGCATCCTCTATATCCATTTCCATGACACAAAGCACCATGGCCTTCAGCGCTATGACCACCTTATCGTCGTGCATCTCCTCGTGCAGGGTAAAAAGAGCAAAGCTATGGTCCTTTTTGATCTTTTTATTGATGGAATCAAAGAAGCTTCTGACCTCTCCCTCGGAGGCATGCAGGAAAAACGTGGACAGAGAATCGAATATAATCCTCACGGGTGTCCCGAGAGCGTCAGATGCCTCAGAAACCCTGACGCTGACCATGTTCAGATTTGCCGGGTTGTCCACGTAAAGGACGTTCTCTTCCTTGGGGTCAGATTCCCTGGTAAAAATGTCTATAAATAGAAAGCTTTTACTCTCGTGGGCTTCCAAATCCATGTCAATCTCCCTCATCCGCTCCCGGATATCTGATGGGCTTTTCTCGGTGGTTATGTATACCACCTTTTCACCGTTTCTCAGGTAGTCCCTTGCCAATTGCATGCAATACTCGGACTTCCCGACGCCCGGGAGCCCAATCAAGAGGGCACTGTACGTCTTTGGAAATTCAATCATTTCCATTCCACACGTCCTAAGGCCAAGAGTAAAATAAAGAGCCCTGCATCCCACATATCTAATAAGAGTATAAAAACAGCTATAAATAACTGTCGTATGAACGATTTTAGTCCCGGTCAGCCTTTTTCTCGGCTACGCCTCCAAAAACCCTGGGGAAAAATTAATCCAGTTCGCGAAAGCGAACTGTATATGGGCGGCCTTTTTGCTTCGCAAAAACCCCGGGGAAATTAATTCAGTTCGCCTTCGGCGAACTGTTTAAGGGTCCAAGACATGAAAAATCATCCACTCTATCTATCAGTATTGCTTGATTTTGGATGGATTGAACTTGATTTCGAGTGGATTGAAAAGCCGAGGGCGGGCTTTTAACTTTTAGTTCAACTCCGCGGTCATTTTTATATGCTTTTTGCAGGAATCAGCCTTTAATCAGTTTCAAAAACTGCGACGCCGTTATGATTTTTATCCTCTGGTATTCTTCAAGTTTAAGAAGGTGCCTGTCGCCGCTTACTATATAATCTGCCTTGCATTCTACGGCGCAGTCCAAAAATTTATCATCGTCCGGATCTTCTTTGACCCTGGATGTTTTGGCCGTGGGACTGACTACATGGGCCATCGAATATATCTTGTTCATGACCAGCCTGACGCTCTGCCCTGACGCGGCGATGGGGGTCTTTAGCTTATCCTTCTCCAGTACCACTTCTATCTCTTCCAGTATATCCTGAGAAAGATACATCTTTACTCTCCCTACCTCTACCTGCCGCATCACCTCGGCCGGTTTTCCACTCCACAAAAAGGCAGAGATCAATACATTGGTATCGAGGACAACCTTCATTTCCCGGCCCTTGTTTCATGGATTAGGCGGTCGAGGTCTTTTTTGTTGAGGCCGCTCTTTTTTATCTCGCGCCTGATGGGCCCCGCTATTTCATCAAAGGTCTTCTCAAGGGCCGTCTTTTCTATCTTTTTGAGCAGTACTGTATCATCCTTGCCGAAAACAAGAAACCTGTCATTTGTCTTTATCCCCAGCATCTTTCTGACATTGCTGGGTATCACCACTTGCCCTTTGGAGGATACTTTGGCAATTTCGACTTCCATCTTCTATCACCTCGTAAGAATATTCTTACAGTGCTTACATATAAATCTTTGGAACGCCTCAACATCCAGCTTTTTTAAATGAGAATTAAAAATGCCAGTTCGCTTGCGAACTGTTTGAGGGTCCAAGACATGAAAAATCATCCACCCTATCTATCAGTATTGCTTGATTTTGAATGGATTGAACTTGATTTCGAGTGGATTGAAAAGCCGAGGGCGGGAGTTGAACCCACTTATGCGGATCTGCAGTCCGCCACATAGCCGCTCTGTCACCTCGGCACAAAATTCTAAACGCTCTTATTCCTTGAAGATTTGTTTATCTTTGTTGTTATTTAAAAAGTATTTTAAATTATGACGGATTAACCAGTATACATGGATGAGGATAGTGGGAAAGTGGGGAAATGAAGACAGCTAAATTAATATTGCTGTTACTTGCTTTGTTTTTCCTTATCCCCTCGGCTGAAGCGATAACAGCGGTC
>JAHJSX010000068.1 GCA_018830205.1 archaeon
CACCCACATCACCGCCTTGATAGAAGTCAAAAATCTCTTTTTCTGCTTGTTCTTTTATTTTTATGGCAGTCCGGTTTTTCCAGTCTTCAAATTCTGATTTGTTGCCCCACTCTGAATCCACGTCGACCGGCCGTCCATAAGTTGCCATGGAGTCCTCAAGTATCGTTTTTTCTGCACTGACCCGCGCAACCTGTTGGAGGTCCTGGCCCACCCTAACCGTCGAGTAGAAGGTCTCCATGTCGAATGTGAGTTCGTTTCGCTCTTGGGCCTTCAGGATGTCCACGTTGTTGAAGTGATAGATTGCAACGCTCACGATGAGAAGCATTGATATGCCAAGGATTGAGTATGGGGCCATCCCGCGCTCGCTCTTAAAGAACCCGGCCAGTGTCTTCACCCCCTACTTTTGGCCAGATTTTTATAACAACTTTGCCTGTCTTTTTCATCTCATTTTCTGAGACATTCTGCAGAATGTCATTCACTTCACCTACTTCTTTTGAAAATGGGACTTTATCGCCTGAAGAATTGATTATCTCTGTTGGAAGTATAGAGTCCGTCATGTTATCCAATTTCTCAGAAAACTCGGCAATTTTGTCAATGCCTCCCTTGTCTTGAGAAACAGCTGGAATCGCTACAATAACCTCAGTTACGTAGACGCTCGAATTGGGAAGTGCTTGGGTGTTCGTGTAGACTGCCTCAGAGTAGATGAAGTCCACACCATCGTAAGGGTAATAGCTTGCCTCAAGTCGATAGTAGAAAGTGCCGCCGGAGAGGAAGTCAAGATTTTTGACGACGAAACCGTTTACCTCTTCGTGGAACTGGCTTGTCAAAAACCAGCTGTTCAGGGGGTAGGCCTCCCCGTCCTTGTGAATTGCTACACCCAGATACAAATCTTCCGCGATTATGTCAAGGATACTGCCTTTGACTTTCCTGTCAAGCGGACTTGCGCCGATGCTTTTGTTCACGAGGTTTGAAAATGAGTAGAATACGCTGTCGTCGCCTGTGATTTGCGGCCCAATCGTATAAGCGATGTCGCCCTCGCCCGCCGATATATAGCGAGAGGTCATGATAAAGCTCTGGGAGAAGTCGGATGTGTACCTATGCTGGAGGGCCTGCATATGCAGGTCCTGGTGGTATGAGCCAACACCGTATGTCGCGATTAGCACAGCGCAAATGCTTACGAGGGCCGCGAAAAACAGGGTGTCGATGGCCTCGACCTGCCCCTTTTCCTCCTTTGTGAACCTCAGGACCAAACCCACACCTCCATCCTTGCTGCCCTGTTTACACCGTCCAGACCGTGTACGGCGATGATGGTGTATGCGACTGATAACTCTGTGAGGGTGTCGAGTTCGTTCAAATCTAGGCCATTATATTTCAGCACCCCCTCCCGGTACAGAATATTGCCACCGGTATCCCTGATAACGACCTCGAAGTTGTAGGGCTTTGACCAGTAGGGCCTTATCTCGTTAAATCCAAATTTGTCAAAATCCGCCTCTGCGATGAGTCCTGGGTTTGGCACGCCGCCCACTCTGACGCACATGATGTGGTTTTTGAGGATGTCAGCATAGTCGAGGCCCGCGGAGAAGCGCTCCATGGGCTCCTTTCGGTCAGAATATTCATCGTAAGAGTAGGCGATTGTACTTAAGAAGAGCATGACGAGCGCAATCTTTACGCCAAGCGTGAAGATATCCTCAATCTGGCCCCGCTCGTCCCCTACAAATCCCATCTATTTCACCGCGGAGATAATTGTAGTGGTATCATTTTTGCTCACCAGGATGGCGCTTGAAACGTTCATGCCTGTGTGCGTGCTGCCCACAGATATCTCACCCTGTTTGTTGAAAAGGCCCTCCCTTATAATTGGAAATTCAGGGAGCATTGCAAACTCGCTGACGTCCTCGCCTGAGAATCTGCCAAGCAGGGTAATTTTGACGTTGTAGCTCTCGTTGTCAAGAGTAAAAATGTACGGCTCGCCGTGGATGTATTCAGGCAGGACAATCCTTTTCTCTACGGAATACTCTGGCGCAGAAGTTGAGACAAACGCTATCTGGTTTGATATGCTCATGACTGCTGCTTCGGCTTCTCTTTGTGCAGAATATTCATCGTAGGTGTCGTATGTGGCGTACATCACGCCAAAAAGCAGAAAAAACCCGATGAGCATCCCGGTCTTTGTTATGAGCCATTCAAAGTACACTCAGCCCACCCCCAGATAGTCCGCGCCTGATGTGTCCAGTTTATGTGTCAACCTTACAGAATGTTCGCCCGCGATGAATGTCCTGTTGTATTCTTGTGAAATGCCGTTCTCACCTACTGGTGATGGCAGTACCTGCAGGTAATGTGTACCGTCCCCCAGGCTCGCCTTCACGACGCCGTAAAGGGTCCCATTGATATTATCATTATAAAGCACGAGATTTGCATCCCCGTCGAGTATGAAGTCCACGGTCTCCCTTGAGCCGGGCGCGCCGCTTAGCACTATCTGGGTCTTTATGAGAAAGCTGTTGACGCTCTTGTAACACGAGGCCTTCTCGGAGGTCTCCCTCGCGTTGTCGAGTGCTGTAAAACCGATTCCAATGGTAAAGGCAAAAAGAAGCACAATTATCAAAAGCTTAAACGGCTCTCCTTCCATACTCCACCACCTATTATTTTTTAATATATTAGCTTAAGGTATATATAATAAAGATTTATATATAATACAAACGGCCAAAAACCTAAACAAGCGCATATGAAACTATAAAAATATAGTCCCCGGCAACGACGGTCCCATTCGTGCTTGTGTTCCAATTGCTATTGAAAGAATAGAAGATGTAATTTCCGGCCTGGTTCTTTATCTGTGTGGCGACATCGTCATCAGCGGTCCCGGATATTGTGAGCAGAATATTTACTGTCTTTGTACTGTTGGTGGTTTCCTCGGTGTATGAAATGGCATCCAGACGGACCTCGGCCCCCTTTGGCAGCGATACGCCCTCAGAGGCGTAACCCATGTTCAGCATCGACTGGGCGAACGTTGCCCCGTCTCGCGCGGCCGAGACCCCTTTGTTCATCATGTTTACCTCTGTAAAATACGGAAACGCGCTGATAACAATGAGAAAAATTACACCTGTTACAAGCGCAATCTCAATG
>JAHJSX010000069.1 GCA_018830205.1 archaeon
GTTCACGTTCGATTTTGGCTCCATGCCCGTTGGCCCGGAAGACGGGGGCGTGATGAACGTATACAACAGGGTAATCATGTCGCCCGCTCATGCCAAGATTATGCTAAAGACCCTTGAGGAGAACCTGAAGAACTTTGAGGACAGGTTCGGGGAGATAAAACTTCCAGAAGCCGAGAAGGGAAAAGCGGTTGTGTCGTCATCGGACCAGGTTTACATAGGCTAATGTGAGAAGAAATCGGCCTGGGGTATAAGCACCGCATACTCCTCATAGGCGACGCTTGAGTGCCAGTGCCCTGTTAGTTTTGCAATTATAATTATCAAGAAGAAAAGTGCAAGAAACAAGGCTGCTAAGTGGAGGGGTTTTACTATATGTTTCCCTGCCCTGATATCAAGAGCTTCCGGCTTCGGGCACTTCTCGATGCACGTGAGGCATTTTATACAATCAACTGACGTCACTGTGTCGCAATTTTCAACGTCAATGAAGCCGGGGCAGTTCTTGGTGCACAAACTGCAGTGGATGCACTCACTTTCGTGGCGCTTTACCCGAAGCGGTGCAAACCTACCAAGCATGCCAAGAAGCGCCCCATATGGGCAGAGGTACCTGCACCAGAAATTCTTGAAGACAATCGAGAGTGCCACTATCACAATCGTTGCCTTGATGACAGCGGATGATGGCTCAATCCAGAAATCAAGCATCTTGACATCTACGACCTTGTTGTAAGGCGCGTTCGCGAACGCGAACGTGGCTTCGCCCGGCATTTTGATGAGGATGACCCAGAGGAAGAAAAACAGGATTAAGTACTTGACGGCCATCAGGGCGTGGTCCGCCGCCTTTGGCATTCTTGGGTTTTTTCCAAGCGCCCTCTTTCCTGCTTTCCAAAAGCCCTCTGCCAAAAGCCCGACAGGGCAAAGCCATGCGCAAAAGGGGCGCTGGAAAAAAAGCGCTGTGCCCATAATCGCAATGAATATAACAAGCCCTGCAGGGTGAACAGTGTCAAAGATACCAAGCGATATCCAGCTTTTGAGCGACACAAGCGCGCTTATTGGGAGGAACGCCTCGACTGCAGGGGGCCGCGGTACGAACGGCGCCTCGCCAAGCGTTTTGAAGTGGCGTGAAAAAAGGTAGAACTGGTATCCCTCATAGAGAAGGACCAGTGCCATTACTCCCTGAACAGCATTTCTCGTTTTCTGTATCCCCATATTTTATCCCGGCATCTCAACGATGATAAAAAAAGCTGTGGCATTACTCATCATCGAGTTCCGCTTCGAGGTCTTCTGGCGTTGCCTTCCCAAAGTCTACTGCCCCTTCCATGTAATCCGTGTAAGCAAGCCCTTTCTCCCATGCCCAGTTGAAGTGGTCAACAAGTATCGTGGAAAGCCCCTCTGAGGGGATGAAGTAGCCCTTTTTTGTGGCCTGCTTCCTGCCAACGCTCTCTGGTACACCGATTATCGAAACACGCCCGTCAATCACAGTATAGCGCAGGTCATTTACAAGGGGCGAGCCGCTGTATCGTATTTCTGCCCCGGCCTGGGTGTAAAGCCAGCCAAGATACCGCCTGTCACTGAACTTTGGAAGGATGTACCGGACGCGGACACCGGCCTTCGTCATCTTCTTGATTCTATTGATGATAGTCCCCGTCCTCTTCTTGTCCTCGCCTGTTGGCAGCCTGCCGGTAATGAACCCGACAATCTCACGCTCGGCGTCCATCATATTGTCTGTCAGGGCCGTAAAATACTCCTGGCGCGAGAGCATCTTTGTGGCCCTGCCTACCTCAAGAATCAGCTTGTCCCGCTGGCGGCCTTCCTTGATGCTGAAAATTAAAAGGGTAATAGTAACTACGAGCAGGATTGACTCCAGCACCAGAAGACCTGATTCTATACCGCTTAGGTTTGACATTGTTCCTCCACAAATGAGTTATTTTTCACAACTGACAAATAAATAAGAGGGGAAAGTTGCCTCCCCAAAGAGGTGCTTCTGGGCCCCGGCCTAGTCATTATTGTGGTTCAGTCTACTCTTCAACTGGTTCTTGGACTTCAGTTGGTTCTTCAGCTGCCGCGGGTTGCCCCCCGGTCAGCTTGATTGCTGCAATGCAGAAACATATCGTTGCGAAGGGAATCGTCAAAAGGCTGCCTACCTGGAGGGCGCTTCCTATTGCGTTGAATACCCACAGCACGAAACCGAGTATTATTGAAAACTGGAGGTTGGCCCGGCCAATCTCATAGCTCTTTTTAAGCGAATCTATGGCCCCAAGGTTCTCGCGAATTGCAATAGGTATCGCATACTGGAAAAGTATTGCGAGAAGCAGTCCAGGTATTACAAGGAAAATAAGGCCGATTATCACAGCAACCCCCTCAACTATTACCAGCACCCAGCTTTTAACAAAATAATTAAAGCCCTTGAAGATGTCTGCGATTTCTACCTCTTCACCCTGTACAACCTTTAATGCCATGTAGTAAAGTCCAAAAACAAGCGGCGCAAACGTAATAATGAAAATCGAACCAATCGCCATAATTGCCGTAGCAATTAATAAGGTCACGAACGACTTTTTATAAAATTCAAACCCTTCTTGTAGGATATCTTCTATTTTCATATATTGCCCTCCTTAATCATTGCACATTTATCCGCGGCTTTTGTATAAATAACTACCTCAATAAAACAAAAACCTTTTAATCCATTGGCGAGAGAATCTCAATTTATGGGACTTCAGGAGCTTCGAAGCGAAATTGACAGAATCGACCGCGAGATAATCGGCCTTCTTTGCAGGAGATTTGAGATAGTCGGAGAGGTTGCAAGACTAAAAAAAGAGACAA
>JAHJSX010000070.1 GCA_018830205.1 archaeon
CGTGCTCAATGTAGAGGAATCCTCAGATATTGACAAAGCATGGCAGAATATCGCAGGCGAGGTAGGAGAGGACGTTGGCGTCCTAAAAGAACAGGTGCTCTCACTTGCCGGCATATATTCAATCGGCGACCACACCCGCTCGCTTCTTCTTGCGCTCTCGGACGGGGCCCTACCATCGAACGTCGGCGGCGGTTATAACCTCCGTGTGCTTGTAAGAAGGGCGTATGACATCATTTCACGATACGGGTGGGATGTCTCGCTGCCCAATGTTTGCGAGGTGCATGCCAAGTACCTGAAGCCCCAGTACCCAGAGCTTATGGAAAATCTCGATGAGGTTGCGGAGATTCTCGATATCGAGCGGGGGAAATACTCCGAAACTAAAAAGAAATCAAAGAGAATTGTAGCATCACTAAAAAAAGATGTCTCGCTTAAAAAGCTCATCAAACTCTACGACTCCAATGGCATAAGTCCTGAGATGCTAAAGGGGGCGGGACTTGAGATAAAAATCCCTCAAGATTTCTACAACCGTGTCGCAGAGATGCATGAAAAGAGAAAGAAGGAAGCAGTTGTACAGGAGAAAAAAGAATTCGAGTTGAACGGGATTGAGAAGACTGAGATTCTTTATTATGACGATTATTCCCTGATTGAATTTTCGGGCATTGTACAAAAAATCTTTGAAAATAAATACGTGGTGCTTGACAAAACCGCGTTCTATCCAACAAGCGGCGGCCAGCTTACTGACACGGGTTCCATCGAAGGCTCGCAGGTAACAGACGTCTTCAAGCAGGGGAGCGTCATTTTGCATACTGTTGAAAATCCGACTTTCAAAGAGGGAGATGAAGTCTCCTGCAAAATCGACTGGGAAAGAAGAAAACAGCTGGCCCAGCACCACACTGCCACCCACATCATCAACGGGGTCGCAAAAGAGCTCCTTGGCGAGCATATCTGGCAGGCCGGCGCCGAGAAGACGCCTGATAAGTCCCGGCTTGATATTACCCATTATGCAGCGCTAAGCCAAAAAGAGCGCCAGTTGATTCAGGACATGGCAAATGAAATTGTTGCGCGCAACATCCCTGTAGAAAGTAAAATCTACCCAAGAGATGTCGCGGAGCGCATGTTCGGGTTCAGGCTGTACCAGGGCGGTGCAGTCCCCGGAAAGGAGCTACGGGTGGTGAAAATTGGAGACCTTGACGTTGAGGCCTGCGGCGGGACTCATCTCAAAAGCACAAAAGAAGTAGAGCATATCGAGATTACCGGCTCCACAAAAATCCAGGACGGAGTGGTAAGGATTGAATACGTCGCCGGAAGGGCCTGCATAAATTATCAATGCACTATTGAGGCCATGTGGGATGAAATGATAGGAATCGCCAAAAAAGAGGGATGGGAAATAAAAGACGTTAAGGAATTTGAGGAAAAAATGAAGGAGCTTGCCACAAGCGCAAAAATATTTTCCATAAGTGTGGGCCAGCTTCCGCTCACTCTGGCCAGGTTCAAAAATGAGATTGGAGAATATGGAGGGGAAATTTTAAGGCTTAAAAAATCCCTCGGCATGCCCGCAAAAAAGATGGAGCTTAAAAAATCAAAGCAGAGTCTGTCAAAGTTCAGCTCTTTCATTTTTGAAACATGGAAACGGAAAAGAAAGGAAATTGAGAAGCTGCAAAGCGAGATTGCGAAGCATGCCACAGATGAAATCGGTAAGCCTGAGAAAGTGGGCAAACATGAATTATTGGTTAGCGAAATCCATGGAGGCATGGACGAAGCAGTAAAAACAGCAGGCAATGTCCTTGCTCCAAACAGAGTAGTCATAATCTTTGGCAAGAACGACAATATCTCTGTTGTAGGAATGAGAGGGAAAGACATTGATATTGACATGGGTGCAATAGTCAAAGAAATCTGCGGCGTTCTTGGCGGTGGCGGAGGAGGAAGGCCTGACTTTGGACGGGGATCCGGAGATAAGGATAAATTGGACGAAGCAATAGGAATTGCTGAAAAAAGAATCAGAGAGGAGCTTCGAAAGTAATGACGCATGGCCCTGACATCGAAAAAAAATGGCAAAAAAGATGGGAAGAAGCCAGGATTTTCAAGGCAACTGAAGATTCAAAGAAAAAGAAGTATTACGTACTTGAGATGTACCCATATCCATCCGGCGAGGGCCTTCATATGGGGCACTCATTCAATTATACAATCGGGGATGTCTATTCAAGATTCAAGAGAATGAATGGGTACAATGTCCTGTATCCAATGGGCTATGACAGCTTCGGACTCCCTGCTGAAAACGCTGCCATTGGTGCGGGCGTTCACCCGAAAAATTACACCGAAAAGGCCATATCTAACTTCATCATGCAGCAGAGGTCCCTTGGGCTCAGCTATGATTGGAATAGAACGGTATCCACCCACACGCCGGAATATTACAAATGGAACCAGTATTTCTTCTTGAAGTTCATGGAGCGCGGGCTTGTATACAGAAAGGTCGCGACTGTCAACTGGTGCCCCAAATGCGACAGCGTGCTCGCCAACGAGCAGGTCCACAATGACTGCTGCTGGCGCCACAAGAATACAGAGGTGGAGCAAAAAGACCTTGAGCAGTACTTCATAAAGACAACCACTTATGCTGATGAGCTGCTTGACCTCATAAGCGGGCTCGGGTGGCCAGAGCGCATAAAAATCATGCAGGAGAACTGGATAGGCAAAAGCCATGGGGTTACCTTGAAATTCGACGTCGTGGATGAGTCGGGCACAAAAATCGATGAGATAGAAACCTTCACGACGAGGGTCGACACAGTCTACGGCATCACATACATGGTGCTGGCCGCCGAGCACCCAAAGGTCAAGGAGTATGTGGAAGGAACCAAGTTAGAAAAAGAAGTGATGGAGTTTGTAAATGAGGTAAAAAAGAAGAGCACGATTGAAAGAACTGCAGAAGGCAAGGAAAAGAACGGAATGTTCCTTGGCAAGTATTTCGTCAACCCCTTTACAGGAGAGAAGTGCCCATTGTGGGTCGCGGACTACGCGCTTTATGACTACGGCACCGGGGCCGTAATGGCTGTTCCAGCACACGACCAGAGGGACTTTGAGTTTGCAAGGAAGTACCAGCTGCCGATGCGTGTTGTAATCTCGCCTGATTTTGAGCTTAATGTCGAGAGGATGTCGAGGGCCTTCACAACAGACGGCGTGATGACGAACTCAGGCGAATTCGACGGACTTCCCAACATAGACGCAATTGAGAAGATGGCAGACACGGCGAAGGAGAAGGGTTGGGGGAAAGGGACCATCAGCTACAAGCTAAAGGACTGGCTCATATCACGCCAGAGGTACTGGGGCACGCCAATTCCGATAATCCTCTGTGGGGAGTGCGGGGCGGTTCCGGTGCCAGAGGGGGACCTGCCCGTGCTTTTGCCTGATGAGGTTGAGTTTGGCAAGGGGAACCCCTTATTGACAAATGATGATTTTGTAAACACCACGTGTCCAAAGTGCAAAGGGGGCGCAAAAAGAGAGACCGACACCATGGACACCTTCTTTGACTCAAGCTGGTATTTCCTTCGCTACTGCGACAGCGCAAATGACAAAGAGCCATTTGACAAAAACAAGGCCGGCTACTGGATGAATGTCGACCAGTACATAGGCGGGGCCGAGCATGCCACCATGCACCTGATTTATGCCCGGTTCTTCACAAAGGCGCTGCGCGACATGGGGTTTGTGCATGTCGATGAGCCGTTCACACGGCTTTTCAACCAGGGCATGATTCACGGCAATGATGGACATGTAATGTCAAAGTCCCGCGGGAACGTAATCAACCCCACCGATACGATAGAGAAATATTCGGCAGACGCCCTGCGGTTTTTCCTGGTTTCCATTGCCACACCAAACAAGGACTTCTCATGGAGCGATGGGGCCCTTGAGAGCTGCTACAAGTTCACACAGAAGGTCTTCAACGGCGTCGGCAAAATCAAAATCGGAAAGTCGAACAAGAAGGTCGAAAGCAGGCTCCATAAGACAATAAAGGAAGTCACAGATGACATTGAGAACTTTGGATATAATTATGCACTCATAAAGTTGCGCTCGCTCTTTAATTCTTTTGACGAAGAAGAAAGCAGAGAAACAATCGAGGCGTTCCTAAAAATGCTCCACCCGTTCTGCCCGCACATGACAGAAGAGCTCTGGGAGAAGCTTGGCAATGAACCGTTCCTCTCGCTTACGAGCTGGCCAACGTTTGATGAATCCAAGATTGATACGAAGATGGAAATGATAGAGGAATTCCAGAAGCAGGTCAAAAATGACATAAGGAGCATTATCGACCTTGTGGGCAAGAAGCCCGGGAAGATAACTGCATTCGTCTCACCCGATTGGAAGTATATGGTTTACAATACGGCCCTTGCAAACCGGGAGAGTCCTGACAAGATAATCTCTGCAGTCATGCAAAATGAAGAGGTACGAAAGCGGGGAAAAGAAGGCGCAAAGTACGCACAGGGCCTTGCCAAAAACATCGCAAGGCTTGAGCCTGTGCTTGATAAAGCTGACGAGCAGAGTTCGCTAAATGAGTACGTGGGGGCGCTAGAGGATGAGTTTGGATGTAATGTTGAGGTTATCGAAGCCGAGCATAGCGATGCATACAAGGCACGTCAGGCGGCGCCTGGGAAGCCCGCTATTTTAGTTGAGTAGAAATGTTCGACACCCTAAAAGACCCTGTTCATGATTTGAGATTCCTCTTAGATAGGGAGTACAATAAAGACCCGGCCATTAAAATCGTGTCAGACAAATATCGCCTCACTAAAAAGCAGAGGAATTTTTTATTGAGGGCTGTTTTTTC
>JAHJSX010000009.1 GCA_018830205.1 archaeon
CGATTTCCCTCCGATGCACTCGTCGATGCCAGGGCTGTGGATCTCCTCCTTTAGCGGCTGGCCCCCCTTTAACTTGGGGTCAGAAATATGATAGTAAAACTTGTTCAAAAGGTATACTTCTCCTGTTTCTCCAAGACCTGAGCGCTCGTGCATCATTTCGTCTATGTCATTTAGGCCAAGTCTCCCGGCAAGAACCCCGAGCAGATTTCCGTTATCGTCTTTTACTGGAGTTGCAACTGTCATGATTGGCCGCGAGTACTCAAGAGAAATGTATATGTTCTGGACAAAGGTCTCCTCTTTCGCTCTTAAGAAATATCCTTTTTCAGATTCGTCCACCCCTTCCTTGGAACTGTCTGTTGAAACAAGCACCGCTCCATCTGGCGAGATATAAGAGATTTCAAAAAATCCCGGGGTATCCTCTTTTGCTGTGGCAAGATACTTCACTGTATCTTCATAAGCCCTCAAATAAACAGGGTCTGCCTCAATCCTTGTGAGAAGCCTCGCTGTATTTTTCTCAAAAATGGGGCTTGTTGCTATCAAAAGCATCTCTCTTTCATTGTTCGAAATCCATGTGTTTACCATTTCCTCCCTGTGCTCGGTTGTCGCGGTCATGTATTCAAACGTCTGCTTCTCTATGGCACTTTTTCCGCTGTCGTATGTTATAAGCCCAACAGCGATTAAAGGCAATATGGAAAAAACCAAAAAATATGCTATGAATTTGGTGGTGAGGCTTCGTTTCATTTATTAATCCCAGCCTCAATCTCTGCAATTTCTTTTTTGTGGGCATCAAGTTCCTGCTCATATCGGTCCTTCAATTGCGTGTACAAATCACCGTCGACAGACCCCTGGCTGAATTTCTCCTCCAGCCCAATAAGTGACGCCTCTGCTGTATCTTTTTTAATTCTAAGATGGGCAAGTTTTGATATCACGTCCTCACTCTGCTTTGGCTCTTTTGTTTCTTGGGGTTTTTTGGCCACGCTTTTTGGCGCTGGAACTTCCTTTGTAATTGCAGGCGTCTGCTGGTATTTCCACTCATTGTCATCTTTTTGAAAGATGTTTCTAAAAGTCCACAAAATCTTATCTATCCTGCTGTACCGGTATCTATCCCCTACAAGGCTTCCAGCAAGCTTTTTGAATTCAATTGCAGCAGGTGAATAGGGCCTGGCCATGACCACTGGATTTCCCTGAAATATGCATTTCCGCACATCTGGGTCTTCTGGAATGACGCTTATGACAGGCGCATCGAAGACCGACTCCACCTCGGATACAGAGAGTTCGTATTTATCACCCCTGACCCTGTTGAGGATTATTCCCCTTGTAGGGACATCATATTTTGCAGCTATTTCTGTTGCCCGGAGTGCATCCGTAATCGCCGGGATTTCCGGGTTTGTCACAACAAGCGCCTCGTCGGTTATCTTGAGCGTCGGCACGATTTCATTGCCAAGCCCGGGGCATGAATCAATCAAGACAAGGTCGGCGTCGATATCATTTAGGGAGTCCCGCATCCTGGTCAAATCGACATCAGTGCTCTCAAAGGAAAGCTGGGCAGGGATTATCCTTACACCATTTGGGCATATATGAATGGCGTCCCTTATAGAGACTCTTTCGTCAAGAACGTCATTTAGCGTATAGGGAAAGCTGAATATGCCAAGATGGAGCCCCAGGTTTGGGGTGGTTACGTTTCCATCAATCCCAATTATGTACCTTCTAAACTCGTTGGTCAAAGCGGCGCTCAAATTTGCAACTGTTGTTGTCTTTCCAACCCCCCCTTTTCCAGACAAAACAGCCATTACTTTCATTTTCTTACTTCCTTTTTGAGGCTTTTGAGAAGGTTTATCTTTTCCTTTCTATAAGTAGACTTATCCTCTCCAAGTTTAAGAAGTCTGCTCAAAAAGGATCTCGTCTGCGGTTTGCTTGTGGTAAAATCAGTTATATCCTCCTCAGGATGGGTCTTCACTTCATTTTTCAGGCTTTTTAGAAGGTCAATCTTTTCCTTTCTAAAAGTAGACTTGGCAAATTTAAACCTCCTGAGCCTCCTTTTGGCTGCAGGCGCCTCCATGCCCTCCTGCAAGGTATGCATGGACTGGGAGGTGATGGGGTCCACTACCCCAACCTCTTTTCGTATTTTCATCAAGATTTCTGCCTTGTCTACTTTTCTCCTTGTTTTCTTCCCGGTTATAGCTCCCCTTAGAAGTACGAATGAAATTAACACTGCCAGTACCGCAAATGCAAGCTTCAAGATGAACGATATTAAAGCGCCTATTTTTTCTCCAAAATCCTTTGTGTTTGATACAGGCGCCCCTCCTGGGAAATTATCTAAAATTGAAACCACTACAGCGCCCATCCGATACCTGATTGAATAAACTGGTAAGAACGTATTTTTCGGAATCAAAGTAACGAAAATAGCAGAGCTTTTTGCTGTGTATTGGTTGCCCACTATATCCATGTAGGATACGCTAAGTACCGGGAGCTGGACCTCTTTTTGTTCTCGTATATCATCAAGGCGCATGACATAAGAGAATGTTTTAGACTCTCCGGGTTCTATATCTGTCATGTATGAAAGCTCCCCCTCCAAGAGGGTGAACCCTTCCGGCATCTCGTCAGAAAATTCTACAAGGCTGGCAGTGACGTCGCCTGTGTTTTTGAGCGCTATGGAGACTTTGACATCCTCTCCCCGGGTTATAGTTGAATCTGATGCGCTCTTTGTTACTTCAAGCTTTGGCGCCATGCGCTCTACTGGAGCAAGAGGTGTGATGCCAAAGAAAGACACACTGCGGTCATAGGAGCCTGCAGCTGCACGGCTCCCGTCTTTTGAAATCGCCACAGAAGATACAAATCCCTCTGTGCTGTATTGCCCGAGCAGGTCGCCAGACGAACTGAAGAAATAAACGCTTTGGTCCTTCGAAGCCGCAGCAATGTATTCCCCGTCCCGGGATATGGCGACGCCCCACACTTCGTCCTTTGTCTCGTACTCGAACAAAGAATTTCCAAATTTGTCAAACAAATATACGCTATTGTCATAGGAGCCGGCTGCTATGTAATCGCCTTCTTCTGAAATGCTTGTTGCAAAAAGTACGTTGTTTGTACGGTATTTCCAAAGGAGGGCCCCTGATTTTTCAAAGTAGTATATCTGGTTGTCATAGGAGCCTGCGGCGACGTACTGTCCGTTTTGCGAGATGGAGGTACTTAGTACAATGTCATCTGTTTTGTATTTCCAAAGAAGCACGCCTGA
>JAHJSX010000071.1 GCA_018830205.1 archaeon
CCTGTGCGGCGATATCAGCGAGATTTTTGAGCACGTCACTGCAGAGAAATGTGAATTTGGAATAGTGCCGATGGAAAATTCCCTTGAGGGCTCAATTGGCATGACTGCCGAGCTTTTGCTAAAAGAGGACGTGAAGGTGCAAAAGGAAATCGTGCTTGACATCCACCACAGCCTGATGGCTCTTCCCGGAACCGATATAAGCGATATCAATGAGGTAATCTCACACCCGCACGCCCTCGCCCAGTGCAAGGGCACTATAAAGGGGCTTGGCGCAAAGAGCAGGAACTTCCCAAGCACAGCGGAAGCAGCAAAGGAGGCGGCAGAAAAAAGCCTCAAACAGGCAGCAGCACTTGCCCCAAAAGTCGCAGCGAACATGTACGGCCTTGAAATCCTAAAAGACGATGCCCAGGATGGCGAAGGAAACCAGACGAGATTCTTTGTCATATCAAAGTCTGACCACGAAAGAACGGGAAACGACAAAACATCCTTGGTCATCGGCCTCAAAGACCGGCCAGGCGCGCTTTACGACACCCTGAAGTCATTTGCAGATAAAGGCGTAAACCTAACAAAAATCGAGTCAAGGCCCTCAAGGAAGGCCCTGGGCGACTACATTTTCTACATTGATTTGGAGGGCCACAGGGAAGATGGGGCGGTTAGTGCTGTACTGGAAGAATTAAAAGAAAGCGCTGCTTTTCTCAAAGTGCTGGGGTCTTACCCTAAGTTCTTATAACTTTGATGTACTCGTCTTTTGCTTCTCTTGTGGTCCCGACAATCACCCTGCATTTTTTACTTTTTGCCTCTTCAAGGAACCCGCAGACCTCTATTTCCTCGCCCTTGAAGGCCTGCCCGGCGTAGGTGTGTGTATAAGAAAGGACCTCCTTTATGCGCCCATCGCCGTACTCGACCTTGTAAATTGAGGGCGAATCGAAGGCGAATGCCGCGTCTTTGACCCTGCATTCTATTTTTATTTTTTCCTTTCTTTCGCAGGGTTTTGGAGGGGCGCCAATCTCGCTTCTGTCCCTGACAAGCAAAATATCAAAAATCACCCCTTCAAACGTGCCCTTGTGCCATTTGCGCCGCTCGTGCCAGAGGTATTCGTCGAAACTCAGGGTATCATGCCCACTGAAGCGCTTTTCGTAAGAGCGACGCCACTCATCTTCTTTTAGCTCGCAAAGCCTGCCGCTTGCCGAGTTTTCGAATATCTCGCGCGCTCTTTTGTGGTTTTCGACCCCATAAACCACAAAATCGATGTCAGAGTCCGGCGTGTCGAGGCCCACAAGAACCGAGCCGGTAATGCCCTTGTGGTCATGTGGAATATTTCTGAATGTATCAGAGAGCCTTTTGATTTTCTTCTCAAGGGGCGTTTCAGGGTTCCTGCAGATTTTTTTGAGTTTATCCTCCCCGCGGTGGATTTTTTTTATTTTTTCAACTGGTACGCCCTGGAGCCTTGCGCCCTGGTATGAAAATACACTTTCAGGATAGTTTTTTTCAAGAAATTCAAAGGACTGGGCAGTTGATGCTATTTTTTTGTACCTAACGCCACTCCGCTCACGCTCGCCTTCAGTATCTGGGTAGTATCTCAAGAATGCAAGGCGCCTGTCTGGGGGATGGTGGTACGAGACAGAGGCAAATATAAGCCCGTCAGTGGTCTCGATGAAGTCCCGGATTCGAGGCGCGTCCATGGAATTGAATCAATGTTTTGGTATATAATCGTAGGCCATCAGGCGAAACCTATATAAGTAATGTTATGTACAATAATTATGTCATGTACCCTAAAACAAAGGACCTTTATGAAAACCGCAAAAAAACCAAAAAAGAGAACCGTGACAGGATACTTGAGATTCTCACTTCCATTGACTTAATCTCGGCCACCAGGCTCCGGCAGAAAAGCAGGCTCTCGCCCCCGGTATTTGCAAAGCACATGAAGCAGCTTGCAGATATTGAAAAAATCGTCGGCATAAAGACCGATGAAAACGACCACCGCAAGCGCTACTACTTCCTGAAGGAAATCGGCTACTCAGATTCGGCCGTCATCGAGGAAATCAGGAGGTTCTCTCTTTTGATGTACATGATTCCAATATTCGAGGAGTACCAAAAATCAAAAAACAAGGAAAAACTTGAGCGAGAAATTGGAAAAACCTTCCTTACGGTCGCAAAAGACCATTTCAACATCTTTGAGATTGCACCAAAACTCATCGAATTTTACGGCTACCAAGGAGACGAGAAAGTCGAAAAGGAAATCGGGTACGACATGAGCGAAATCCAGGACCTCATTGGTGCAATAAGAAAGCACTCAGAAAAATTTGGCGGGATGCCTGCCGTAGAAAACTTCTTAAAATAAAACAGCGAGAGACAAGCGAGATTCAAAATGTTTTTGGACGTACAGGCCATTCAGGCGGAAGTTTTGAAATTTCTGCCCAATGTTTTAATTGCTATTGGTATACTTATCGCGGGGCATATCGCTGCAAAGAGCTCCAGGAGGATACTCAAGTGGATAAAGAAGGTCTTTGCAGAGAAGACAGAGTCAGATTTCGACAACATGGTGCTTGACGCCCTGAGGAAGCCTACAAGATATGTAATTTACTCAATCGCTGTGATACTGGCGCTGGAGCAGGTCGGCATAAACGCCAGAAACGTGGTCACTGCGGTTTTGATTATATCTCTCGTAAGGCCAATTTCAGAGCTTGTACAGGCAGTAATGCAAAAAATCGAAAGGGATTACGTCAAACAAACCAAGAGCATGCTGGACGACACGATATTCCCCCTTTTTAACAAGACAGTACTTTTTTCAGTATATGTACTGGCAATAATCATTGTCCTTGACCAGCTCGGGATAAATGTGCTGACATTCATCGCTGGCATGGGCATCGCGGGCCTTGCCATCGGCCTTGCGGCAAAGGACACACTGGCGAACATCATCGCCGGCATCTTCATAATAATAGACCGCCCGTTCGTCGTGGGCGACCGGATTGAGGCATGGAGCGCGCCAAAGCAGTCTTCAACGTGGGGCGATGTGATGGATATCGGCCTTCGCTCGACGAAAATTCGCACCACAGACAATATACTCCTGGTAATCCCGAACTCGGAAATAGCAAGGCGCGACATCATAAACTACACAGCAATTTCCCCTGATATCCGGGTAAGGGTCCCCGTCGGGATTGCATACAGTGCA
>JAHJSX010000072.1 GCA_018830205.1 archaeon
CTCCTTAAACACCCCCCCGACACGGCCGGCGGGCTAATGACCACAGAGGTCGTTTTCCTGGAAGCAGAAAGCACAGTCAAGGACGCGGTTGCCTATATAAGGGACCGGGCCAGGGATTTTGAGACAATTTATTATGTTTACGTAGTATCTGACGAAAAGCTTGTTGGGGTGCTCTCACTGCGGGATTTGGTACTGGCATCTGCAGAGGATAAGCTAAAAGACATAATGAACCCTGACGTGATTAGGGTAAACGCTGAAACAGACCAGGAGGCGGTCGCTAGAATAACAGCAGACTACAACCTTATGGTGGTACCCGTAGTAGACGAAACAGACAAACTCCTCGGCATAGTAACGGTAGACGACGTGCTTGACGTCATAGCGGAGGAGGCCTCAGAGGACATGGGGCACGTTGCGGGCACGACCGAGAAGCTGGATAAATTGATAGACGCCCCTGTATATGCAGTTGTCAAAGCACGCCTGCCATGGCTTGTGTTTGCCCTCTTTGGAGGCCTGATATCGGCATATGTGCTGAAACTGTTTGAGTCCTCTTTGAATCTGGCAAGCTTCATAGTGCTTGCCCTTTTTATACCGGCCATAATGGCGCTCGGAGGAAACGTAGGCGTCCAGTCATCCACCATATTCATAAGGGGGCTTGCGACAGGCGACATAGAATCACCAAGGAAATATTTCCTAAGAGAGCTTAAAATCGGCCTGATAATGGGCATTTTTATTGGAATAGGGCTGGCGGTGGTTGCACAGTTTGTGGTTTCTATGCCGGCAATCGGAATCATTGTAGGAATGAGCATGTTCTTTGCCATGACGCTTGCAAGCATAACAGGCATATTAATACCTCATTTTTTCGACCGCATTGGGGTTGACCCTGCAGTATCGTCGAGCCCATTTATCACGACTATCCAGGACATACTAAGTCTTGCTGTATATTTCTCGCTTGCAACGGTAATGCTCCATTATCTGGGCTAATCCTCCTCACTCCGCAAGCGGAGTGTGGATTTACTCTCCAGCAGGCACTGACATTTTCCTTAGAGAACGAATCGACAAAAACGTCACGATTGAAAGTATCAGCACCAGAGTTATGTTGGTCGCGAAGGTAATCTGGTCCATCTGGCCCAGGATAAACCGACTCAGTGTAATGGCCATCAGGTATACACCGAAAATGAGAATGCCGATGAACAGATAACGGGCAACCCCCTCTCCTTCTAAAAAGGAATCCACTGCCTTTCCAGCAAGCGCCACCCCTGCTGCAAACGCTATAAGGTCGATTGATTTTGAAATAAAAAGCGGCACCGACTTCATAACGTCCCCGTAAGCAAAACCAGAGCTGTTAATCTCATTTATTCCTGCGAGCATTCCAACAGCCGCGATTATAAGGGCTACTGCGTAGAAAAAGAAGCTCACCCTGCCGGTCGTAAACGAGGATTTGAATTCATCATAGAACCTATGAATCTGGTCCTCCAGGTCAAAACCTTTTATGATTAAGAAAGTCCCAATAACGCCCAGTATAAGCCTCCAGCCGCGTTCCCCCAAAATGAAGTACAAAATCAATGCAACACCTGGAAGCCCTAATATGAGTCTTGAGAGTTTTGGGTCATTTATAACATATTTTAAAAAGCTCTGAATGGCGTAATAGGTGCTTTCAAGGTGCTCGCTTTGTTTTACTATCACCCTTTTAACTGAGATTACTTTTACTCTTGATTGTATTATGGGCAGTATGTACTCGTCCTCTGCGCCGTCAGTTACTACTATTACACCATCTGGTTTTACACGCTCCAGCACTTCTTCGACCTGCTTTGAAATAATTGCATCAGATTCAGTGCCTATGTTTTCGCTGCCTGTTATTGCTGCAACTTCAACGTCTTTGTCGTCGCTTTTTAGTTCGTCTCCAATCTTTACGGCCCCAAAAAGCGCATTCGCGTCTGACTCAGTTGGGTCATTTAATGCCAGCCGGGTTGCAACATCAAGTGTCGCATCCCTCCCATAAATTGGGCCCGCTTCTCCCACCTTGTTTTTGATGTCGCCATCTCGGTCTACACACAAGACCAGTATTTTTTCTTTCGTCATACCAGATTGAATCTCCTCAGAAGATATATGTCATCAAGACCAAGCTTTTCACCATTTTTGAATTTCTCATAAACGGTTTTAGCCATATCTTCCAATTCTTTTTCACTTGCACCGGCGCTGGTGGCCTCGGCCTCCACCTCGATTTTCTTTATCCCTGCTTCAATCTCCCTTAATCTTTTCGAATGCCCATCGAGCTCCTCATTGTACTTATCAAGCGTTGGAGTAACTTCTGCCTTTTTCTTGTTTATCTCTTCTATACCTGCTTCAAGCTTCTTTATACTTTCTACAACAGGCAGGAACTTCTCGTGGAACTTCTGGGACTCTTCTGAAAGTTCCAGTATCTTTTGGTGGAATTTTTGGGATCGTTTCCTGTGCTTGTCGATGTTTTTTGAAAGCTCTATGATCTCTTTGTAGCCGCGCAGCTCTTTTTGGAGGGTGTCAATGCGCTTTACCATGTCGTCCTCTTTTTTTGCCTCCATAACGCTTGTCTGGAGTTTCCATTCAAGGTCCTGGAGTTCTTTCTGCATGCTCCTGAAATCCTCGCCCGGTGTTCCCTCTTTTAGTTTTTTGAATTTTTCGATTAACTCTTTTGCAGCATTGTTCTCCTTCTCTCTCTCCTTTTTGAAGCTCTTTATCTTTGCGTTTAGCTTGTCTCTTTCCTTGCGGTGGCTGTTTGCTTCAGTGTTTTTTGTTTTTATGGTGCTAATAACATTCCTTTTTTCGTCATTTAGCTCTCTAATCGAACCCCGCAACTTTGAGCTCTCGTCTTTAATCTGCCGCATTTTTGCAAGCAAATCGTCCCTTTCTTTTATCAGACTCTTCATTTTTGACTATTAATACTCCAAATTTAACTATTTAAAAACTAAATCCTATTTCTGCGTGGTTTTTCTTTAGTTCTATCACTTCATTTTTAATGTTTTCGGTCTTGGAGCCATCAATTGCTACTTTTTTCATAAATTCTGCAATTTCTTCCATTTCGCCTTCTTTCATCCCAAATCTTGTAATTTCCTGAACCCCGATTCTAATGCCAGAGGGGTCTTTTGTGCGCAGAAGCGAGTCCCATGGCAGGAGGTTTTTATTGACTATCATGTTGGCGTTCTCGAAATCTTGTGCTATCACACTTGCATGCCCAATTTTTGAGACGTCCATAACCACCTGGTGGCTTTCTGTAAAACCCTTATGTTCGCAAAGCACGTCGAATCCTCTTTCATTTAGCGCCTGTGCAAGCGCCTTCGCGTTCTTTACTATTTGCCCGGCATACGCCTTCCCGAACTTTTTCATCTCGGCCGCCGCTATTGCATATCCTGCGACATGGTGCAGGTGGTGGTTGCTCATCATTCCGGGGAATGCCGCGTTGTCGACCTTTTCTTTAAGGTAGCTCTTGCACATCACCATTCCGCCCTGTGGTCCAGGGAAAGTCTTGTGGGTGCTTGATGTAAAAACGTCTACGCCTTCTTTTAGAGGGTTTTGGAACTGGCCCCCCGCAATGAGCCCCGATACATGCGCACCGTCGTACATTATGTATGCGTCGATTTCATCCGCTATCTCTCGCAGTTCACGTACAGGGTGCGGGAACAGGAACAAACTGCCTCCAAGTATCATCAACTTTGGCCGCTTTTCACGTACTATCTTTTTCGCACCGTCCACATCTATGTTCATCTCCTTGTTATCGAAGGGATATGGAAAGTCCTTGAGGCCCATTACCCCGGCTGCGCTTATATGGGTGTGGCTGATGTGCCCACCGCACATTATAGATAGCCCCGAGATGGAGTCGCCATATTTTGCAAGAGCCGAGTATGCCACAAGGTTTGCAACTGCACCAGAAATTGGTACGAGATTCACGTGCTCTGCGCTGAAAAGCTCTTCAGTCAGCTTCATGGCAATAGACTCAATATCGTCGAAAAATTTGGTGCCCTGGTAAAACCTCTCAAATATCTGGAGGCCTTCTGCGTCTCTTCCCCCCAGAAGGCCTTCGGCGTACCTGTGCCCGAAGTCAGAAGCTACAGCACTCCTTACGGCCGGAGACGCGGTGTTCTCGCTTGCTATCATGTTCAGGCAGCTTTTGCGCCAGCTCTCATTCTTTTCTATTAACTCTATGACTTTCTCGTACAAAACTCAAATCACCCACAAATTTTCCCTTACAACGTCCCTTACAATGGCGGTCCTGGTAGTCCTTACGTAGTCTGCGTTCCTAATCGTGCTCATTATATCCCGAAGCTTCGCAATGTCTACACATTCAACCTCGACTATTATGCTGTATCTGTTGTATGGTATTTCTACTATGGCCCTTACATCATTTGGATGCTCACCTTCAAGCATTATGAACAGGTCATCAACCTTATCGTAAAGGGCATCTACCTGTATAAAAGCCTTTATAAAATTCCACCCCGGGCTTTGGTACTTCCCTGGCTCTATGACTGCGGAATATCCCTTCACGACGCCGCTTTCCTCGAGCGCTCTAACAGCACCAGACTTTATCCTATACCTGCACTCTTCCTGGAGTTCTTTTAGAAGCACCGGGTCATAGTCTGCTTCTTTAATCTTTCTAAGCGCCTCATCAATATCGTTCAGATTGAATCTAGCGTGCCAGAATTTTTTTATTGACCTTGGTATTTCGACCTGCACGGTCAGATAATTGTGGATGACCTCTCCTCCCATCTCGGTAAGTGCGTCATGAACAAGCCGCTCGGCCTGCTTTCCTTTTGTGCCTCTTGTAAGACCTACTACCAGAAAGTCAGGGTTTCCTATGAGATCATATATGCCGACAATCATGTCTTTTGTCGGCAAATCTTCGATATTCTTCTTTATCGCGTCTGTCACGGCCCTGAAATTCTCTCTCACATTTATGAACGCATAGAATGGCACGAGTTCGTTTACCAGAGGGTTAGCAACGGCTGTAAACCTATTTACAATCATCTCGACCCTAACTATTGCCTTTTCAATGCTCATTATATCATCTAATCCCAGAATCTCTCGCCTTACATCATTGATTATCTCTTCTTTGGCCTTCGAAGCATCGTTTCGTATGCTCCTCAGAACATAATAGTTGATTTCGCCCGGACAAACTTCTTTTGCCATTTAAACCCACCTCCACCCAAATTTATTGATATTACTTTATTAATATTACCGTTTAGACTGGCATTTCAGAAATGTTTAAATAAAAGGAAAATAGAGAAGTCAAGCGGGGAAAAGACATCATGATAGATATTGGCTCTCTCAGATTTGCTATAATAGTGATAGGTCTTTTAATCTCTGCAATCATCGCATACTATGGAGTGGGAGTTTTAATCGCTTATAGAAAGGCCAGCAAGGAAATGCTAAAGGCAAAGATGTTCCTGAGGCCAGGGTTTATGACAGATACGTATACATACTCGATATCCACTGGCGCGTTCTTTGTTCTCCATCAGGCAATCAGGGGACTGAGAGAACTTGGAGGCATTGAAATTGAGTGGGTGCGCATGTTCGCTGAAGCCGGTTTTGTCATATCCCTTCTTTTGATGACCCGCAACTGGTATACTATAACCAAGGAAAGCGTGCCAAGGGAGCAGTGAAATGGTAGACTTTGATTCTTTCAGATTTGCTATAATGGTGGTAGGTATGTTGCTCTCTGCAATCATCGCATACTATGGAGTGGGAGTTATAATTGCTTATAGAAAGGCAAGAGAGGAAATGATAAAGGCAAGGCTGTTCCTGAAGCCCAGGTTTATGATAACCACATATGCATACTCAATTTCCACTGGCGGATTCTTTATTCTCCATCAGGTGTTTAGTGCTTTAAGAGAATTTAGAGGCATTGAAATTGAGTGGGTTCGCATAATAATTGAAGTCGGCTTTGCAGTATCTTTCCTTTTGATGACCCGCAACTGGTATGTCATAACTAGAGAATGCGTGCCAAAAGGAAAATAATGGATGGGAAGAGCAATGACTACCACAAAAGAGATGTTTGAAAAAATCTTGAACGACCTAAGGGCAACCGGAGACGTCGAGGCCTCTGCAATTGTTTCAAGAGACGGCCTATTGATGGCATCAAACATATCTACAAACGTTCAAGCCGACACCTTTGCAGCTATGGCAGCGATTATGTCAAGTGCAGCAGAAACGGCTATTACTGAACTTGGAAAAGGGAAGGTAGATAGGGTAATAGCAGAATCAAAAGAGATAAAGATTATTACATCTGGGGCATCAGAGAACGTCCTGCTCGTTCTCATGGCCCAGCCTTCGGCAGCGCTGGGATTGATTTTAGTGGAGATGGATAAAGCCGTCAAAAAAATTAGCAGGGTAATGTCAGGCGAACCACTTGAAGGCGAATCAGAGGTTCCAATCGGGAGTACTATTGACGGCATTAAAAACAGATTAAAAGACTTGGAAGTA
>JAHJSX010000073.1 GCA_018830205.1 archaeon
AAGGAATATCCCCGGCGTTATCAGGAAAAACGACCTCGGGAGAATTTCCCCATCCACAAGGGAGCGAAGGATTGCGGCCAGGGTAATGAGGGGAAAAAGGCCAAATGCGAACCTTGTGTCAATTTCAACTTTGAGTTTCCGAAGGAGGCTGTCTACAAGGATTATCCCTACTCCAAGAAGCAGCCCATAAACTATAGTGTTATAGTAGTTGTAGCCCTCGCCAGAATAGATGGGTTTTATGAAATACCTCTGTATGAACTCAATCATCGTTACCATTATATACTCTCGGTATATAACTGTGCTACATGCTATCAAATCTCACGAGCGAGGTCGAGCTGCTCAAAAGGCATGTAATGATTTTGAAGCTTGTCAGAGAAAATGAACCCATCGGGATTTTGAAGCTCTCCGAGCTTAGCAAAATCCCTCAGCACAGGGTGCGCTATTCCTTGAGGATTCTGGAGCAAAAAGGCATAATAAAACCCTCTTCAAAGGGTGCCGTTTCAACGAAAAAAGCTGCCAAAGCAATGCAATCTTTGCCAAAAGAGCTAAAAAGCATCTCAAAAAAACTGCGTGAAATCTAGGCGCTGGCGTTATACTCGTCTCTTTTCACCGAGGCTTCCTTCATTACGTCTTTTGATACAAAGATTGGGGCCTTTGTCCTGACTGCAAGCGCAAGGCTGTCGCTTGGCCTTGCGTCGAATTCAATCTCATCGCCGTTCCTGCTGACTATTAATCTTGCAAAAAATACGCCATCGTCAAGGTCGTCTATTATTACCTTTTCGATTTTTGAGTTAAGCCCCTCTACAAGAGATATGAACAGGTCATGGGTCAGCGGCCTTGGATAAGGCATCCCCTCAAGTGCAGTCTGTATCGAAAACGCCTCAGAGGCGCCTATATAGATGGGCAGGACCTTTTCTTCTTTATTCTCCAAAAGCACAATCGGGGTAGGGGCTGCGCCTTCGGTCGCGCTTGACATATAGACACCTACAACCTCGACTTTGTGATACCCGTCTAATTCAGAATCCGCTTCCATCTTCAACCATCTTTTAAACTGAACGTGAATATATAATCCTGAAAAACCTATATATTCTAGTGAGAAAGACTTGAGACAATGGCGCAAACTATTGCAGAAAAGATATTGGCAGCAAAGTCAAAAAAAGACGTGGTGGAACCCGGCGAGATTGTAGAGGCCGAGATAGACTATGTCATGGCAAACGACGTAACGGCCCTTCCTGCAATAGAGGTTTTTGAGGGGTTTGGCGTTTTGCCGATAAAAGAGAAGGTAGTCCTTATTCCTGACCACTATATCCCCAACAAAGACGTGCCCTCTGCAGAGCAGGCGAAGGCAATGCGTGACTTCGTCAGAAAGTACAGCCTTCCAAATTACTTCGAGGTCGGCGAAAACGGCGTATGCCACCAGCTCATGATTGAGAAGGGCTTTGTTGCACCGGGCAGGCTTATAATTGGTGCTGACTCCCATACATGCTCTTACGGCGCTCTTGGCGCTTTCGCAACAGGCATGGGCTCAACCGAGGCGGCATCAGCAATGGCGCTTGGAACCATGTGGTTTCGTGTCCCTGAAACCCAGAAATTCATCGTCGAGGGCGAGCTTGGACGTCATGTAATGGGAAAGGACGTAATCCTCCACATCATCGGGGACATAGGCGTTGACGGCGCCCTTTACCGCAGCATGGAATTTTATGGCTCTGCAATAGAATCAATGGGCCTTTCAGACCGCATAACAATCGCAAATATGGCGATTGAAGCCGGAGGAAAAGCAGGCATCATACCGCCTGATGAGACGGTGTTTGATTACCTTAAGGGAAGAGTACGCGGTGAGTACGAGCCAGTGTATGCCGATGAAGGTGCAGATTATTTGGAGACATTCACCTATGACGCCGCAGACATCCCTCCAACAGTCGCAAAACCATCTCTCCCTGAAAACACAAGCCCGGCATCCGAACTTGGCGATATAACCATAGACCAGGCATACCTCGGCTCCTGCACAAACGGCCGAATCGAGGATTTGAGGGCGGCGGCAAGCATAATAAAAGGAAAAAAGGTGCACAAGGGCGTGCGCATGATAGTAGTTCCAGCAACAAAAGAAGTGTTTGAGCAGGCCATAGATGAAGGGCTTGTAAAGATTTTCCTTGATGCAAACGCTTTTGTTTCTGGCCCCACATGCGGCGCATGCCTTGGCGGATACATGGGGGTCCTTGCAAAAGGGGAGCGCTGCATATCATCGACTAACAGGAACTTCGTTGGAAGGATGGGCCACAAGGACAGCGAGGTCTATCTCGCAAACCCCGCGGTAGTTGCAGCAAGTGCAGTTACAGGCAGAATTACAGACCCAAGGGAGATAGAGTAGTGGAAACCATAAAAGGAAAAGTCTGGAGATTCGGCGCGAATGTCGATACAGACCAGATAATACCTGCAGAGTACCTCATAACAGGCGACCCAAAAGAGCTTGCAAAGCACTCATTTGAGCGTGCGAGGCCAGAGTTTGCAAAAGAGGTGAAGGCAGGGGACATAATCGTGGCAAGTGAAAACTTTGGATGCGGCTCATCAAGAGAACATGCACCAAGAGCGCTCATTGGCAACGGCATAGCGTGTGTGATAGCGAAATCGTTTGCACGGATTTTCTTTCGAAATTCCATAAATATCGGGCTTACACTCATAGAGTGTGAAGCACAGGCCAAAGACGGCGACGAGCTTGAACTTGATTTTGCAAACGGAAAAATTAA
>JAHJSX010000074.1 GCA_018830205.1 archaeon
CTTCTACTACTACTTCAACATCGAATCAATTTTTTCAACAATATGCAGCGCATCTGATTTTAGCTTCTTTCCTGCCTTGTCCCTGGGCCTTAGTTTATTCACCAACGACCTGTAACGTCCGAGCACTCTCGAGTTCTTTCCGACGTCCTTTTTTGAGAGTTTTTTGCCCTTTACAGCAAGTGAAATATCTACAAGAGACCCTATATATTTCTCAAGCTTCCCATGGGTTGGTGTGGTGCCGGTTGGAGCCGCTTTTTTACCCTTCTTTTTGAGAGTATTTTCGAATTCAATTGCAAGCGTTGCAAGACGCTTCCCTTTCGGGGTCAATTTAATGTGTTTTGTGCGGCCCTCTTTTGCTGATTTTACAATCCCTTGACCCTCCATCTCACGCAGCAGGTTGAATGTATGCGCGTACGTGCCGCCTGTAGCGCTTGTGATTTCTGTGATGTTCTGGGTAGTTTTTTTGTTGAGGGTTAAAAGTATCTGTTTTCCTTTTTTGTGAAAAAATATATCCTCCATAATATACTTTAAATAATATAAGTATATAAATTTTTCGTTTTCAATAAATTTTGCAAAAATGATATATATTATGTCGACCTATAAAATTAGCATGAAGACAGTAGGGGGAATAATGACCAAGCCTGTAAAGACGATTGGTCCTGGAGAAACCATAGGAGCGGCAGCAGAGATGATGAAAAAGAACCGGATAGGGAGTCTTGTCGTGGTAAAAAAAGACGAACCTGTCGGCATCGTGACAGAGCGGGATATTGCGTACAAACTTGTCGCTGAGGGAAAGGGGTCAGACACAAAGGTAAAAGATGTCATGTCAACGGACCTAAAAACAATAAGTGAGGACAAGTCCCTAATGGACGCTGCCAAGCTCATGGCGGCCCACGTAATTCGCAGGCTTCCGGTTGTAAAAAATGGAAAAGTAGTAGGGATAGTAGCCATTGAAGATATAATGAGGTCTGAGAGAATCGGCGAGGACCCGGACGCTTATTCTTTTAGCTAGACATCAATCGTTAGGTCTCCAAATCCAAGCTTTTCTATCCTGTGCATTGCAGCGAAATCACGCTCAATTCCTTTGAATTCGGCTGGTATCATGGCACTTTTTATCGGAGTCTTCAGGCTGATATTTGCGTCCTTTTTTGTCTTCCAAAAAGAGCTGTTCAGGCTTTCGAGTGCCTCTGTTGTAAATCCGGGTTCATATTTCTTTTCCGGTACTGGAAACGGCTGTGAATTCAGGTCTTTTTCAAATAAATCATTGTACAGTTTGTAGGTAATCATAGGCACGACCGGGTAAAGGAGCCTCAAGATGTTCTCAAGGCAGTGGTAAAGCGTGTAAATCGCACCGTTTTGCTCTTCTTTTGTGAAATTTCCATCAGGATTGTAGGCCCGGTTTTTCACAAGCTCGAGATAGTGCGATGCGAAGGTCTCCCATATGAAGTGCTTGATTTTTGTTGCAGGGTTGTGGAAGTCATAGTTTTTGTACCTCTCGTCTGCGTAAGATATCAGTTCGTTTAGCTCTTTTGTAATCCATTCATCCGACCCCAAAAGCGTTATTTCTGCATCTGCCTCAAGCTCAAACATCGATACGAATTTTGTAACGTTCCAGAGTTTCGTGAGCGTCTTTTTGGTACCCTCGATTCTATCAAAAGAGCAGCGAAAATCGGTCTTATCAAGGTTTCCCTCAACCGCTGCCCAAAGCCTGAAAGGCTCTGCTCCGAATTTTTCAAGCACATCCTGGGGGTCGATAACATTCCCAAGAGACTTGCTCATTTTCCGGCCCTTTTCGCCGACTATATGGTAATTTATCCAGACATCTTTGAATATTCCCCTGCCTGTTAGGAGGTAGTCTTTTAGCATTGTGTAATACAGCCATGTTCTAACGATTTCCTTGCCTTGGGGCCGAAGCGAACACGGGCTGTTTTTCTCAAAAAATTCCTCATCGCGTGAGTATTTCAGTATGTAAAGCGGGGTGATGGATGAGTCAAACCAGGTATCAAGGACACGCACGTCCCCTTTTAGCTCCGAGGAGCCGCATGTGGGGCATTTATCCACCGGAGGTGCGTCTTTCCAGGGCCTGTGGTACTTTCCTTTTTCCCCCAGTATAATCTCGCCGCACTCGCAATGCCAGACCGGGACCTCTGTTGCATAATATCTCCTTCTTGATATCGGCCAGTCAATTTTCACGGAGTCGATCCAATCAAGAAGTATCTGCCTGCTTTTATCAGCAAAAAAGTTCGTTTCCATTGCAAGCCGCCTCATGTCGTCTTTTGAGTCAATTTGCTTGACGTAGAACTCCATCATTTCTATGAACTCGATGTGGTCGCCTGAGCGCTCGCAAACAGGCGTTCGATGGATGACGCGCTCCTGGTTTACGATGAGGTTGTTAAAGCGGAGCTTTTCTATCATTTCCTTCCTTGCAACTTTTATTGGAAGGCCTTCCAAAAACCCTGCGTGCTCGTTCATTTTGCCATCAGGATTTATGGCAATCACAGGTGTGAGGTCCATCTCGATAAAG
>JAHJSX010000075.1 GCA_018830205.1 archaeon
GAAAGGCCCCCCTTAGCTCCCCTCCGCCTGAGGCCTTTGCGGTGCCCCTGCTGAACGGACTCATAACCGCGTTGACAAATCGTGTTGAATACTTAACATAGGTCTCGTTGATTTCATCATCCACCATAATTGCCCCGAAACCGATTATAAAAAATCCAATTAACAGCCTGTAAACTCCTCCAGAGAGTCCTGATGCAATACCAAGGGCCGAGAAAAGCCCACCCATGAGGGTAAAGGAAATTGCCATGCCTGAAACAATCATTAAAGGCCGCAGCCTGTGGCCGACCGAGCCTGCAAGCATCGGGGGGAGAATTGGCAGTATACAGGGTGTTGCTATTGTAACCATCCCTGCCAGAAATGCCAATACATAGTTGACTTCAGACATCTTTCTTCTTCCGCGCCTTTTGCTTCTTTGGAGTAAATTCAGAGACGAGAACCGCTATCATGCCAAATGTGAAGAATATGATGCCGACCCATAGGAGGTTTATGAGCGGCTTTATCCTGAGGTCAAGGGAAATCGTATTCCCCGAGATTCCATTTAAGATGACATATACGTCCCCCTTTAAGCCTCTGTCAATCATGACCCTTTCTATATTTCCATTAAAGTAAGCTACAGACTTTGCCGCCCCTCTTGCAATTTCGTTTTTGCCCTCATATATGGCGACATCAACCACCTGGGTGGTCGAAACCGTCTCCCTTGCGGCTTGGGGGGTCTGGCCTTGACTAATGCGAAGGTCAGATGCAAGTAAAAGCACCGGGAAGGACTTGTTTAAAAACGAGCTTGGAAAATTCAGTTGCACAATTCCTGTTACTATGACGTTCACGCCACTTGGGACATCAGCAAGTGAAGTGGCCACCCACAGTTCTTCAGACCCTTCAACAAGCCTTAAGTATGTATTATGCTCTGTTTTAATGGCCTCCGCAACCGTTCCATGTACTTGATACTCCTCATCTATTCCCGTGTGTATGTCGTCGTAGAACTCAAAAACACTAAGACCAACGGTCGCTTCTGATTCACTTTCTTCGCCGCGGGCGTCTTTGTATTCATACACAGTTTTGAAATTCACAAGTTCCACGCCGTATGGAGTTCCAGGGATAATAGTGAGTTTACCTTCTTCCAGCTTGTTCAGGGTTACCGGGAACTCCGAGTCAAACCCATAGCTAAAAACTGACCCGAGCACGATTAACGCCGCACCGATATGGATGATTAAAATGCCAATCCCCTTGGTGACTTTTCTCCTTTTTGGTGTAATATGTCTTGTTTTGAATCTCTCAACTGCGCTGTATGCCAGATATACAGAGGGAGGGATAAAACTCAAAATAGAAATCGAGCCTATAAACATGTAGAAACCCGGTTTGCCTGCAATGCCTATGGATGGTGAGTATTCCATCAGTTCCCAAGCATCTGTTGGTTTGATGAATCCAAAGACTGCCGTCATTACCGCAAACACAAGAAACTCCTTTATGGATTCATTCTTTGTTTTTGGCATGTAATTCAGGCAGAGGCCGGCAAGCAGCATCAAGAGGATTACAACAGGATAGCTCCATATATTGTAGAAAGAGGCCTCTATGCCGATTTTGGTATTAGAAGTAAATCCTTTGATGGCAGGAAACGTTATGCCCCAGAAAGATATGAACGTGAAAATTATGAAGAGGATTATTGTAATATAGAACAGGTTTGCCTGGTTTACGAAAGTGACGTCTCCCTCCTCTTCGTCCTTTTTGGTTTTTATGTAGCTTATAATTGCAAGGAGAAGGGGCAAAGCAGCAATTATGGCAGTTGCGATAATGAGATAGAACCCGGTCTCACCTGCATCAAATGCATGTACCGACTCAAAGAAACCGCTTCTTGTCACAACTGTGGCATACATGATAAGGGCAAATGACCATGCAACCAGAAGCGGCGCCAAAATGTTGTATTTCGATGGGTCCTTCCTGTGTTCTACGAGGGCATGAAGGGCGCCGGTCAAAAGAAACCACGGCACAAGCGACGACGTTTCCACGGGGTCCCATGCCCAAAAGCCGCCCCACCCGAGAACCTTGTAGGCCCAGAAACCCCCAATCGCAATTCCAAGAGTCAGGAATATCCACGAGACCCTGCACCAGGTTATCACGTTATCGGCCCATTCCTTGTAGACCTTCTTTGGGGCCCCCTTTATAGAGGAGTAGAGGTAGACAACTGCAAGTGCAAACGGCACAGTCATCAGCCCGTAAGCTATGAATATTATTGGGGGATGCACAGCCATCCACGGGTCAATCAGGAGAGGATTCAAGCCGCTTCCTTCATCCGGCACAAAGTCTGAGGGGATTTCATCGCCGTAGACTTCGTAAATCGTTTTGAAGGGGGAGTCTTTCAGGGTCATTGCCGCAAAGAACAAACAGAGCACAAGGACCACTATCTGGGTCCTTTTCATGAAGTCGGTATTCTTTTTAGTCTCGCTTAGCCACAGGCTTGAAACCCCAACCAGAACGCACCAGAAAAAGATGGTGCCCTGCTGACCTGCAAGCACCCCTGAAAGCTTGTAAACAAGCGGCAGGTACTTGCTTGAAAACGTCCAGACGTAATTCATTGTCAACTCTGTCGTGTAAAAATAATAGGTAAGAATTGATAAATCGATAATCAGAAGTGCGCCAATGGCTCTTAAAAGCCACATTAGCGGCGCATCAATATCAGAAAAGGCATCAAGCGCACGGCGCAAGGAGGTGTCGTCCTTAAACCTTTTTCTCGGCACCTGGTTTAGAACCAGCAGCACAACTGTCGCAACGATTAATGCCGATATTGCGTAAAGAATCGTGTCCCCGGTGTTCATTAGCCTGTCTTCCTGCTATCATAATTTACTTTCACTTGCCTCAAGATGACAAGGAATCTGTCTTCTGGCATATAGCCGCCTATTTCGTCCATAACCTCTCCCTGGGGGGTGATGAATTTTTCATTTGGAGGAACCCAGACACCGAATGCATCTGCGTCTTTTTTGTTGTCGTCTATGTTTATTGCCACCAGCACGAAATCCTCCTCCAGGATTTTATTGACCTGGGTATTCGGATACACCTCTGTCTCAAGCTTCTTGCAAAATTCGCACCACGTTGCCCAGAAATAGACAAGCATCGGCTTGTCTTCTTCAATTGCTGCCTTTTGCCCCTCATCATAGTTTTTGTACCAGCTAAGTCCTGCAATATACGTGTACGTCTCGTCGCTTACTACAGGGGAAACGTTGCCCGCGTAGTACACGAACAGTAAAATCACAACCGCTGAAACAATCGTTATAGTTTTCTTCGGGTGCATATCATATCCCTTTTACATGACGTTGTAAATTATTTATAGATTTCATAGTAGATGGCATCTCTATTATTAATAATTGCCGCGATGAAGATTGACGGGCGACCTGAAGAAGTGATGAGCCCTATGAGCACTGAGCGGTATTATCCTAACATTAGACTAGGTTAGAGTGATTAGGGTTCAAGGGCTATATTATGAAAGAAGTTGTAATTGGATATAATAAAAAAACCGAATCAATGCATCTTCCATCTATTGAAAAGATAGCTAAGGGTTTTGGTCAAAGAAAAATGGAAGATGGTTTTGTTTTAGTTCCGTTTCGTATTCCTTTTGATAATAAGGAATTGAGGGAATTTGCTAAGTATGTTTCTTATCTTAGACCTATGTCAAAGAAGTTGTTTATTGATGGTGAGGAAGTAGATTTTAGAGTAATAAAGAAAATAGTAAATTGTAAACCACATAAGAAAGAGAAATGTGGATATGGTAGCTCCTGTTATCAATTCGACAGTTCAATTCAAATTTTTTCCCTGTTTAGACATGATCATTATACATCTGTTAATGATGAAGGGCGTGGTTTATTAAATAAAGAAAAAGTGGATAGTGCTTTAGAAAAGGGATATTTTGAAAAGCCAGATGAAAAAATTTACAAATTA
>JAHJSX010000076.1 GCA_018830205.1 archaeon
GGAAGCTTTTCTTTTTTTCCCGATGCATTCTATCGCACACGTCGCCCACCGTGGCCCCCACCACGACAATCATCGGCTCATCAAAGTCTGCCTTTTTCCCCTGGGGCTTCATGAATATTTTTATGAATTTCAGTTTTTTGTAAATAGCCTCCCTGAGCTTTTCAAGGTTCGTGTCCTTGTCTGCGGAAATTGGAATGTAGTCCCTTCCTTTCAAGTGTTTTGTGGCCTCTTTGATGTATTCCTCCTTTACCAGGTCTACCTTATTGAGCGCAACGATTGAAGGGAGGTAGACCCTGTTTTTTGTAAGCACATCTATAAAGCGGTCAATCGTTGTGTCCTCCCTGAACACGACTTCTGTATTGTGCATTTTATACTCGGAAAGTACTGCCTTCACTTCTTCCTCGTTGACCTTTGTGAGCTTGAGTGTTGAATTAACTGATATTCCTCCTGTCTTTTTACGCTTTATCTTTATCTCCGGGGGCCGTTCATCGAGCCTTATTCCTGAATCGTAAAGCTCCTTTTTTAGAGTCTCAAGCTGTTTTATATTGAAGACATCTATAAGGAAGAGAATCAGGTCAGAGGCCCGAAGCACTGATATTATTTCCCTCCCTTTTCCACGTCCCGAAGATGCGCCGTAAACCATGCCAGGAAGGTCAAGTATCTGGGTCCTTGCTCCTTCATAGTCCATTATTCCTGGCACCACCTTAAGTGTCGTGAAATCATACGCCCCGACTTCCGACTCTGCGTTTGTGAGTTTATTGAGGAGCGTCGATTTTCCAACGGACGGGAATCCCACGAGTGCAACGGTCGCGTCTCCTGCCTTTCTTATCGAGTAGCCGGTATTGGCGCCGCCCGCGCCGCCAGTACGCCTTTTTATTAGCTCCTCCTTTAGCCTTGCAAGCTTTGCCTTGAGGCGGCCTACGTGCTGCTGTGTGGCCTTGTTGTATTTCGTTGTCCGAATCTCGTCCTCGATGGCCTTTATCTCGTCTTGGAGAGTCATAAAAGAAGTCCAGCCTCTCTATTTATTTTCATGGATAAATGTTTGTAAACAATGGTTTAAGGCTTTGCACAAATCAGGTTTATTCCTGAAGTCCTGCCTTTCTCAGTTCTTCCTCTGAATTGCCTGCTGCTTTTATGTTCCTTGCAGTCTCATACAGCTCCCAGGGGAATATCACCCACTCAGAGATATCGGCCACGAAAAGGTCAGGAATGAATCTGGACTGGGGTTTTTTGACAAGAGTTGCAACAAAGATGCTTCTTACGTTTTTCATTCTCAGGTGCACGACCGTGGCAATGAGGCTCTCCCCTGTGTCGGCAATGTCGTCTACAAGCAGCACATCTTTTCCCTCAAGGTCTATCTGGGTCGAGAAAAGAATCTCCGGCCTTTTGGCTGTCTCTCCTACGGACTTATAGAATTTTACCCGCAATGTATCGACTTCGTCGTTGTCAAGTATGTCAGAGAGCAGTCTTGCCGGCACCCATCCTCCACGAGATATCCCGATTATAACATCAAATGGGACGCCCTTCTCTTTTATCTCCCTTGCAAGGATATTGCACTGCTCCTCGATGTCATCCCACGTGAGCTTAATATATTCCATTACCTTGACATATCACAGGGTTTATATTAATATTGTGCCAATCTTGCACTATGAAACCATTTATAGTCGCAAGTACAAGGCCCGAACTCATAAAGCTCGCGCCCGTGATGCGAGAATTTGACAGAGTTGGTATTGAATATAAATTCATAACGACTGGCCAGCACTATGACTCGGAGCTTTTTGGCGTCTTCCTGCGTGATTTAAAACTAAGGGAGCCTGATTACAACATCGAGATTGGCTCCGGGACGCAAGCCTACCAGACTGCCACCGCTATGGTGAGCCTCGAGAAAATATTTGAAGAAGGCATGCCGGATGTTGTAATCGTTGAGGGGGATACCAACTCGGTTCTTAGCGCCTCGCTTGCTGCCGTAAAGCTGCACATCCCTGTAGCGCACGTTGAGGCGGGACTAAGAAGCAACGACAGGAGAATGCCAGAAGAGATAAACCGCATTATAGCTGACCACTGCTCGGAAGTGCTTTTTGCGCCCACGGAAGTGTCTGAAAAAAATCTTCTTGATGAAGGCATTCCCCATGAAAAGATACATGTGGTTGGCAACACGATTGTTGACGCAACGCTTGAGAACATCTCCCTCGCAAACGATTCCATCTTGGAGAAGTTCCCGGAAGACTTCCTTCTTTTGACACTACACCGGGCAGAAAATGTTGATAAAATCGAGATACTAAGTGGAATAATTAATGCAATCGCTGGACTCGGGCGGGATGTCATATTTCCTGTTCACCCCAGAACAAAAAAAATGATGGAGGCAGCTGATTTTGAGAAGCATGAAAATCTCTTGATGACAGAACCTCTCGGCTATCTGGACTTCCTGGCCCTTTTGAAAAACGCAACCTGTGTTCTTACAGACAGCGGCGGCATCCAGGAGGAGGCCATCGTACTGAACACTCCCTGCATTACACTGAGAACGACGACTGAACGGCCGGAGACCATTAGTGCAGGCGGGAACATCCTTGCCGGTGTTGTGGAGGGAAAAATAAAAGAAATCGCAGAGCGCGTGCTCAGTGACAAGGAACTATACGATTCCATGAAAAATGCGAAAAATCCGCTGGGGGACGGCAAAACCGCGAAGAAGATTGTAGATATACTTCTTGAACTTCACAAACATGGTGCGCTTTTGATAAAATCTCCGGATTTTGAAGCATAGAATCAGGCAAATTTAAACCCAACAATTTTTTATGTATCCTAGTCCCTATTATATGTAACAAGGAGGTATGATAAATTGATTGATGCTTTGATATTCATAAATTTTGCAGGATTGTATGTCCTGTTAATCGCAAATTCCATACAAAATTTTTACCAGAGCAAAAAGACATATCATCTTCTGGAACTTGTGGGTGAAGGGCTGGTCACGAAGCAGGAAAAGAAGAAAACTATTGTTGAAAAGATGATTGAAGAGGGTATGGAGCTGGAAGGGCGAACAGAATAATTTAAGAAAGCGATTTTAAATCCATGAAGTTCTGGAGCTTCTCAAGCATTCTCTCATTTTTTAAAAGCCCCTTTACAAATTCGGATGGCCGGTCAGTATTTTCAAACTTCACCATTAGTTTTGGTATGCCCTCCTCGTTTGCAATCTTAAATAGCTCGTCCATGTCGCTGTCGCTGATATTGTCAAACATCTCTCTTAGTGCAAAGTGGGCCTGAAGCTCACTGCCAATCTCGTCAATCCATTTGTCCTCGTACTCCCGTTTTAAGAACTCCTTTGAGAAATCCCTCTCTTCGAGGGCCTTTACCGCCGCTCGTCCCGCAATCCTTGCTGCGATTCCTCCTGTGATGACTCCCCCACCGGTACTTGACTTTACCTGGCTTGCCGCGTCCCCGACAAGCATTGTATAATCGGCAACAGTATCTCCGGGCAGGCCAAGAGGTATCCCTCCAATGTTTACCTCAAGCATGCTTTCGCTTTTAATTTTCTTAGATGCTATTGGGTGTTTTTGGATGAATTTTTTAAGAAGTTCAAGCGGTGTGTGCTCTTTGCTTCGTGAGCCAACCCCTACCTCGTACACATCCCCTTTGGGCATTATCCATGCGTAGAAGTTCGGAGCGTACTCGCGCCCAAAGTACATCTCGGCTGTGTCTTGGTCTATTTCAGCGCTCTCCACCTCTATCTGGGCGCATGCAACCACCTTTTTTGGTGTTTTTATCCCAAACGCCCGGGCAACGTTTGAGCCGATTCCGTCTGCGCCTATCAAAAGATGGGATTTGAGTGTTTCTTTCCCATCAATTCCCTCTGTTGAGACTGAAATTCCTTTGTTGGCCTTTACGCCCGTCATCCGGGTCCTGAGCTTTATCTTGGCCCCTGCCCGTATCGCCTCTCGTGCCAGGTGCTTGTCGAATATTTTTCGCTCGACCACGTGGGCCCGCTCTTTGTCTGAATATGCGAGAATCTCCGTACCTGATGGCGAATAAAACCGGCCCCCCTTTATTGTCGAGGTGGTAAACGACGGCTCTGGCTTTATCCCAAGCTCCTTAAGTCCAGAAATGCTGAAAAGGCCTGAGCATTTTACAGGATATCCTATCTCCTGGTGCTCCTCTATGACACATACACTGCACCCCGCTTTTGCTATCTCCTTTGATGCTAGAAGGCCAGCAGAGCCTCCGCCGATTATGATACAGTCAAAGTCCATCTAATTTGAATTTGTATAGGACATATATAAAAATTGGCAAACTTTAAAAACTCATGGAGGCATATTCGTAGTCATGGTTTTGGAAATCATAAGAATCGTCTTCGGTTTCGCATTTGTATTGCTTTTGCCGGGTCTTGCGCTTACGTCTGCGCTGTGGCCAAAGACAAAAAAGATGGTCCTCTCGGAAGTGCTGGATATCCTTAAAGAAAAAGGGGCGGGCGATACAGCGATTGTTGGAAGCTCTGATGATACTGAAGATATTGCAGATTTCTTGGAAAAAAATTCAATAAAGATAAATAAAGATTCAAAGTTCGTGGTTCTGGTGGGGGAGTTAGAAGAGGGCGAGCAGGAAATTGACAAAGGGGGCAGGACCATAATCGACCTTGGAAACAATGTCGACGGCGCAATAAAGGTTGAGGATACAATAGACATTATTGAGCGTATTGCGCTTAGCATTGGCCTCAGTGTGGCGATTGCACCGCTTGTCGGACTCGTCTTGAATTACACGCCTTTTGGCATCACATTTGAAAGCATTTTTGCATCGCTTTCCCTTGTCATAATCGGCCTCTTTAGCATATATTATAAAAGGATACAATCATGGAATACAAGCAAGTCATTGTCGTGAGATCTGACCTTGCGATGGGCAGGGGCAAGACCTGCGCACAGGTGGCCCACGCATCGCTTTCAAGCGCTCTTAAGGCCATGGAATTTGAAAAA
>JAHJSX010000077.1 GCA_018830205.1 archaeon
CCTTCTCCTCTAGGGAGGAATCAAAGATTTCCCCATCCTTGAAACTGCCTGTGTAGTTCACTTTTACATTGTCGCCTTCGGTCACTATTTCATCTGTCATATTTTTTCACCTGATTGTATTTTTAGCCATACGAGGAAAGCCCCCTCTGAAAAAGAAGTTGTATTCACGCAACTTATTTATTCCTCATTGTCAAGTGGATAAGCAGGTTGCAAGTCAAATGCCCAAGAAAATCCTCATCCCCGACACATCCGTCATCATCGACGGGCGTATTGGCCCTCTCATAGATAAATACACGGACGTGAGGGTTTCCATCCACGAAGCGGTGGTCGCCGAGCTTGAGGCCCAGGCAAATGCGGGCAGGGACAGCGGCTTTAAGGGCCTTGAGGAGCTTGAGCTCTTGCAGAAGTATGCAAGCGAGGGGAAAATTGAGCTTGATTTCATAGGCGAGCGCCCGACCGAGGCCGAGCTAAAGGACATTGACGACATAATCAGGTCAAGCTCAAAGAAAACCGGCACCCATCTTGTGACAAGCGATAAAATCCAGGCAAGGATTGCCCAGGCAAAAGGCATAAGCGTGATTTACCTTGAGAAAAAGAAGCTTGAGCGTGAGCCAAAGATTTATGATTATTTCACCGATGACACTATGTCAATCCACCTGCGGGACAGGAATTTGCCGAAGGCCAAGAAGGGGCGCCCAGGCGACGCAAAACTCGTCGAGCTGTCAAAGACCCCGATGAAGGAGCGAGAGCTAAAGAAACTTGCAAGCGAGATTCTGGAATTTTCCAGAAGCGACCCGGACAGCTTTATCGAGATAGAAAGGCGCGGCGCGACCGTCGTGCAGATGCGGGAACTGCGGATTTCAATTACATACCCGCCTTTTTCAGACGCCTTCGAAATCACTGCCGTTCGGCCTGTCGCAGATATGAATCTGGATGATTACAAGCTTTCCGAAAAGCTCCTGAAGAGGCTGAAAGAGAAGGCTGAGGGAATCCTTGTGGCAGGACCGCCCGGCGCTGGAAAGTCCACCTTTTCCGGGGCGCTTGCAGAGTTTTACAAAAACCAGGAAAAGATAGTAAAGACCATGGAATCGCCCCGCGACCTCATGATTTCTGACGAGATAACGCAGTACGGCCCGCTTGAGGGCGATATGGAAAAGACCGCAGACATCCTGCTTTTGGTGAGGCCCGATTACACAATATACGATGAAGTCAGAAAGACCAAGGATTTCCTGATATTCGCTGACATGCGCCTTGCGGGCGTGGGCATGGTTGGAGTAGTGCACGCCGCAAAGGGAATAGATGCCATTCAGAGGTTGGTAGGCCGTGTCGAGCTTGGCATGATACCCCAGATTGTTGACACTGTTGTTTTCATAAAAGACGGCGAGATAAAAAAGGTTTACACACTAAAGTTTACGGTCAAGGTCCCCGCCGGCATGATGGAGGCAGACCTTGCGAGGCCGGTCATCGAGATAAAAGATTTTGAAAGCGGGTCTGTTGAATTCGAGATATACACATTCGGGGATGAGACGATAGTTATGCCCGCACTTGATGAGGGCGGCAGCGCAATCGATAATATTGCAGCCCAGACAATAGCAGGAGAGATAAAGAAAATCACAAGGGGGGGCTATGTCGAAGTAAAGGTCAGGGGGTCTAAAGCAACGGTCCTGGTCGACGAGCACCAAATCCCAAAAATCATCGGCAGGCACGGCGAGAACATTGAAAAAATTGAGAGGCGCACTGGATTCAAAATAAACATCAGGTCATTTGATGAAACCTCCTTTGAGAAGCCAAAAGAGGAATTTGAGGCCCTTGTCAGGGAGGAACAAAGATTCGTTGTCTTGAAGGTCGCAAAGGAGCTTTCAGGCGAGACCATTGAAGCTTACGCCGAGGATACGTATCTTTTCACAGCGACGGTGGGCAAGAACGGGGAGATGAAAATCGGCGCCAAGACAAAAATTGGGGCAGGCGTTGTTGACGCGTTTGTCGCTGGAAAGAAAATCACAATCCGAAAAGTCCCGTGACGGCCAGCTTAACCAGTATGGGAGCAAAGCATGGAGGAAGAAGGAAAAACACTGGAAAGGGTTTTTGACCATTTGGATATTGGCATCTCGGTTCACAATACAAATGGAGAAATAATTGAAGCCAACGGGGCCCTGGGCAGGCTCCTTGGCATGTCCCCGGCGGAGCTTGTGGGGGAGAAGTGCCATGAGGTCTTCCATTTAAAAAACGAGTTCATTAAAGGCTGTCCAATGCTTTTGAGCATAAAGAGTAAAAAACCAGAGAACGCCGAGTTTTTGCTGCACCAGTCAAACAAGCTGATTAGCTTTTTGACCCTGCCCATACTTGACGAGGGAGGCAACGTAGAGGGTGTCGTGCATGTGGTACGCGACATCACCGAACAAAAGCTCATGGAGAAAGCCTATGAGGACATAAAGATGCTTGACAAGATGAAAGAAGAG
>JAHJSX010000078.1 GCA_018830205.1 archaeon
TAACGATATCCACTGGAGGCAGCGCCGGGAGAGAGGGTCCGATTGCCCACATATGCGCAGGTTTTGGGTCTTTCATCGGTTCCGTTTTCAAGTTAAACGCCCGCGACAGGAGGATTGCAGTAACAGTGGGCATTGGCGCCGGCGTGGGGAGCATTTTCAAGGCCCCACTTGGAGGCGCCCTCCTGAGTACAGAAATCCTTTACATGAGGGATTTTGAAAAGGAAGCACTGATACCCTCTGTCATAGCCTCAATCGTCGGATACAGCATATTTTCCTACTACGAAGGCTTCAAGCCCATATTTTACGCTGCCCAGTACACCTGGAGCATCCAACAAATCCCATTGTTCATGACGCTCGGTCTCGTGTGTGCGGGAGCTGGAAGCCTTTATATCTTTGCATTTTATAAAACAAGGAATTTTTTTAAGAAATTGGAGATACCCAATCATTTTAAGCCGGCGGCAGGGGCAGCAATCGTTGGCATTCTGGCAGTAGTGCTGATTATCCTGGTTCCCGAGGAAAACGGCGCAGCCGGCCTTGGAGGCCTTGGCATGGGGTACGGATTTATCCAGCTTGCAATGTACAATGAGCTTCCCATTAAAATCATGTTCATACTGATTTTTGCAAAAATAGCAATGACCTCATTTACTATCGGCTCTGGAGGGAGCGGCGGGGTGTTTGCGCCGGGGCTTGTTATTGGCGCAATGGTGGGCGGAACTACCGGAGCAATATTTAATCTCATGTTCCCTGCTATCGTACCTGTTGAAGCAATCCCTGTCTTTGTAATCATCGGCATGATGGCCCTCTTTGGAGGCGTGGCCAGGGCCCCGGTGGCAGTCATCGTCATGGTGAGCGAGATGACCGGGGATTTTACGCTTCTTTTGCCTTCGATGGTTGCGATTGTGGGTTCTGTGATACTGGTCAAAAACACAATTTACCGGGAGCAGGTGCCAACAAGGCTCGATTCGCCGGCCCACACACAGGAATACTTTATGTCCCTTTTGGAGATTCCAACGGTGCTTGATGCAACAAGAAAGGAGTTCAAAACCTTAAGCCCACAGTCCACAATAAACGAGGCCGTACTGTCAATGCGGCGCGGCGTTACCACTCTGCCTGTTATAGAGGGTAAAAGACTAATCGGCGCCCTGTCAATGAGGGATGTAAGAGACGTACCATTTGAAAGGTGGACGGACACCAGTGTCATGGACATCATGGGCGACCCCCCAACCATCCATGGCAGCAGGAACCTTCATGACGCAGCACAAAAAATGGAGGAGACAGGTGAGCAGATATTTTTCGTAGTCGATGAAAACGACCCCGAGAAACTCCTTGGCATAATCACCTGGCGGGACATGATACGAGTATTCTCCAAGGGACTTGAGGAGGAAAACTCTGATATCTAAAAACACGTTAAGGTTAATCCTTGATAGAGTTGCGAGGTGGTAAAATGGAACTTTATAGATGCGAGATTTGTGGGGACCCCTATCTTGGTGAGGAAAAGCCAAAAAATTGCCCATTTTGCGGGGCACATGAGCGATACTTGGTAACCCAGAACGATTTTATTGACAGTACAGGCGTGGTCCAAGACCTGACTGAAACATCAAAGGAAAACCTGGAGGCAGCATTAAAGCTTGAAGTCGGCAACGCTGAATTTTATGTATGCGCATCGAGAAAGGCCGAAACAGATGAGATGAAAAATCTGTTCAAGGCTCTATCAAAGGTTGAATCCGAGCATGCATCCGTACTGTGCAAGGCGCTTGGAACAAAAAAGCCGCCGATAAGCACCGACTACGACGAGTGTTCTACAAAAGACATCGACAACCTGAAGGAATCCCACATACGGGAGGACAGGGCCATACACAAATATGCCAAGTTTCTCTCAGAGGCAACCGAGCCCAGGGTAATCGAGATTTTCTCTGCCATAATCGCTGTTGAAAGCGACCACCTTTCGCTATCCGAGGAGCGGATGTAGGATTAGCGGGAAAAAAGCGGGAGAGATACTCCGTCTTTTGGAGGGTGAGTACCCGAGTGCTGGCATCGCCCTTGAGCACAAAAACCCGTTCCAGCTTCTTATAGCAACCATACTCTCGGCGCAGAGCACCGATGTGCAGATTAACAAAATCACAAAAAAACTCTTTAAAAAATACAAAGTGCCGATAGATTTTGTAAAAACACCCATCAGTGAAATTGAGCGCGACATACGCTCAAGCGGGTTTTACAGAAATAAGGCCAAAAACATTCAGAATTCTTGCAGAATTCTCATAGAGGATTTTAACGCCCAGGTCCCAAGAACAATGGAGGAGCTAATAACGCTTCCAGGGGTAGCGAGGAAGACAGCCA
>JAHJSX010000079.1 GCA_018830205.1 archaeon
CGTCGTCAATGTCGACTATTAATGCAGTAGGATTGAAAAACGTAAGCTCGTGTCGGTACATGACTTCCTCACCGCCTATGTTGAAGGCACGCGGCCCTGTTCCTATTGTTACCTCACGAACTGGAGGAGTCATCATCTCAAGAAGTGCTGCCCGGTTCTTTGCATATTTGTCTTCGGCAAATAGCGGGGAACATCCCTCTACAACTTTCGCCCTTTCAATCAGTGATGAAGCAAATGCCATGCAAGTAACATCGCCGCATTCCTTGCAGTTGGTCCCTGGAAGGAGCCGGTAAATTTCCATTGGTGATACTTTAGCCATTTTCAAACCTCATAAGAATTCTATTGCATCCTCAGGACACGATTCCACACAGACATTGCATGGCCTCGTGTCAACATCGTCCTCAAATCTCCTGCACATCTTTAGATTACAAACCACAACCTTGCCATCCTTTATTTTCATTACGACTTCATCGCCTTTCGGGCCCTTGCCGCCTGATGCATCAAGGCTTACCGACACGTTTGGCGGGCACGATATCACGCAGTTCCCGCAGCCTGTGCAGCGTTCCTCGTTGATTACAAGCTTTGTTTCGGCAGCACTCAGGATTTCGCCTGCAAGTTCCTTCAGCTTTATTGCGTTCTGGATGTACTCGGGCTTTTTGAGCGGAGAACAGTCATTGAGAAATGCCTGCTTTTTCAGCATTTTAACTGCGAACGCCATGCAGGTTGGGTACCCGCACTCTTTGCAGTTAAGCTTTGGTAAAAGCTTGTAAATCTGTGTGGGTGATATCTTCATAGCGAAAGCCAGTCCTCAAAGTTTATGTCAGTGCCCGCAAGTTTTCCGTTTTGTGACTCGATTACCTCCTTTACAATCTTGACTGCAGTCGGGTGCAGCATCATCATTATGTCAGCGCCCGCCATGAGCACGGTAAGCGCAGTAACGGTCTCCCACAGAGGTCCCCGGTATTCTCTTGGGCCCCACTTGGACTCGTTCATCCATGCCTCCCTTGCGGCCCAGGCGTTTGTTACGCCGCATGATATCGGGAACTGCAAATCCGCGTCCCCTTTAAGCGCGCCTTCCTTCATCCTCTCGATAAGCGTGTAGGTATATTCGATACCATACCCGAGCGCTCCTGTCGTCGGGTCCTGAATCATCCTGTTCCTTGGCAGCTTGCAGTCGTCAAGCAGGAGCTTGTTGAGCGTCTTCTGGTCGTTTATGTCCATGGATGTCCATGAAAGCACGTTGTGGTTGTACTTTAGAGCAGAATCGACCACCTTCTTGTAATCAAGGTCAAGGTTTGCGGACGCTATCATGCACATCTCGCCCTCCGCAGCCTGCGCGGCTGCATCAAACACCTTCGGGTCCTTCTCTGGATTCCCTGAGCCGCCGATGACAAGAGGCACCTTAACGGCCTGTAAGACCTCCTCTACGGTCTTTGCGGCCTCCCTTGGGGATGTGTCCTTAATCCTTGGGTCTGTCGATATGAGATGTATTGTAACGAGGTCGGCGCCCAGCTTTACAGCACGCTTCGCCCAGTCTGCAGGCGAGTCCCAGTAATCACTCCATTCCTCGCGCAGGGCCTTTGCAAACGTGGGCATGGATATGTCGAATACGTCAAATGTTACGACAGGGTCATTTGCAAAGCCGCCCTCAAAGCGGTAGAGGGACTTCTGGCCCCCGAGCTTCACAACCTTGCCCCTGCTCCCACCGTCCGCCTTTGTCGCACCAAGCGTTATCTCCTCTATCGCGCCCCTGTATTCCTTTATCGGCGGGGCGTACTTTATTGCCTCGCGCCTTGCCTTTATTGCCGCAGCTTGTCTTGCCATGGGCATGGCCATTGCCTGCTTTATCTGCATTATAAGCTCTTCTGCGTCTATGGTGACGTTCTCAAGCTCAACGCTTTCTGTTTCTGCCAGGTGTTCAATCAAATCCTCGATTTTCATTGTTTTACCAGCTTTTTGACAATTTTCTCCACTGCATTTAAAGCTTTTGAATCTTCTATTTCGATGAGCGGCCTTCCTTCAAAGTCAAACTTCCTTACTTTTTCGTCTTCCGGAATCGTGCCTATCACCTCAAGGCCAACTTCCTTTGCATAATCGCTCATTTTCTTCTCGCTTTCCTTTGTTGTCCTGTTTGCTATCAGGTAAAGGCCCTTGAAGTTTATCTCAAGGTGCTCTGCGAGCTCCTTTATCCTTTGTGCGGTTGTGACCCCGCGCTTTGAGGGGTCAGTTACTACGAGCATGACGTCCACGTCCTGCGTCGTCCTCCTGCTTAAGTGCTCAAGGCCTGCCTCTGCATCGATGATTACAAAGTCGTAATTCTTTGCCACCGTGTCTATTATCTCGCGAAGTACATGGTTTAAGGGGCAGTAGCACCCCTGGCCTTCCGGCCTTCCCATGACCAGCAAGTCGAATGTGTCTGTCTCGATGGTCGCGCCCATCACATCATACTCGAGCTTTTGGCGCCACGACTGTGTTGGCGGAAGCTTGTCCCTGTCTCGCATGAGCTCTTCCCGAACAGTTCCGATTGTCTTTTTTGTTTCTATGCCAAGGGTATCCGCAAGGTTTGCATCCGGGTCAGCGTCGATTGCCAGCAGGTCGCCTTCTTTTGAGAGTATTTTTACCAGAAAGGATGCAACCACAGTTTTGCCAGTACCGCCTTTTCCAGATACCGCTATAATCACTTATCATTCCTCTTGATGATTACCTTCTCGGCGTATATCTTTGCATTTTTGAATATTATGGTCATTCCGCCGCCGGCCATTGGAACACCTGCGACAGGCATCTCAAACTGCGAAACAGCTATGCCTCCATCAGCGCTTGCCTGCACCGCTTCTTTCCACCTTGCCACTACTGGGTGGTTCTTCTCTTTCAGGAATGCCTTAAGTGAATCAAGGTCTGTTGCTTCCTCTTCCGTTGCAATCTTGTCCCTGACGTCTTCCGGGATGTCATTGCCAATCCTGTCCTTCAAAGCCTTTGGCATCCAGACCGTCCTCTGCCAGCCGCCATCAGCGGCAAAGAACTTGCTTGAGCGCATATACTCGATTGCCATTCCCTGGAAGCCCTCGCTCTGCACGCCTCCGCCGACCTGTCCCGCCATCGTTGAGAACGGGATGCCAAACGGGGTCACCCCACGGAAGTCCCTGTGCACGACGCCGATTCCATCGACTTCTGGTATGTAGAATCCAATTGCCTCGAAGCACCCGCAGGATGTATGGGGGTAATCAAAGAGGCTGTGCAGATATACTCTTTCGACCTCGCCGTTTGAGCGTTCAACCGTCATCTCGTTTATGCCTGAATACTCTCCTTTCTCAAGGTCAATTACCTCGCCTTTTTCCACCGCAAAAATCGGCCCTTTCGGGTCAACCTTTACCGCAGCGCGGCCCTCGAACCATGTGATTGAGCCGCATGACGACGTCCTTGAAGGGGTTATCGTGCAGACGTGCTTTGGCGCAAATGACTGGCACAAAAGGCAGCCATAGAACGTATCTACGTCCTCGTCTTTAAGGCCCCGTACCTTTGCGTCCCTCTTCTCATAAGCCGCCCTTGCGTCTTTGAGGAACTTGTCAATCTTTTTGTCGTCTGTATAAAACGTAACCTGAATCTTCTCGATAACATCAAACTCAGCTTTGAACAAATCAACCATGGCCTGGCCCACGTGATTGAGGCCAAGTCCTGCCTTGTTGGCTTCTTTTGAGATCCTGCACCATATGATATCCCTTGAGTTGAGGTGCATCATGCCCTGGATATAATTCATGAAATCGTGAATTCGCCTCTCGAAAACGCCCTCAAGGTCCTCCTCGAGCTTCTTTCCAGAAACCTCGATTGACACTCCAAACGGGTACGCTGACCCCTCTTTCATATCCTTTAAATCAGGGCCAATGACCGTCACACTTCCATCTTTAACCTTGCTTGCGGCCACCACCTTCAAAAGCTCCGCGCCCTTGCTCTTTGGGCCCGCTAAATCGGCATACATATTTGCCTTTCTAATTCTCTCGCCCTCGTAGATTATGCCAACATCGACAGGTAATTTCGACATCACTTCACCTCGCTTTAATAATCATGATTTTTAATGATATATAAACTTTAACATCGTGAATCTTGGATTATAAAAGCGTTAGATTTAAAAACTATCATTTTGATTAAGAAGTGGAGAAGGTGATGGGGAAGTATTGGAGCGTTGAATCGAAATTTTTATTCAAACGCCTGATAATTTTAATGATAATCGATGCCCTTTCAACTATTATTCTCCTTGATTTTGGGTGTGGTGTCGAGACAAATCCTATAACATTTTGGTTTCACAAAAAATTCGGAGTAATTCTTGGTCAGTTACTTAATTCCATTATAGTCGACATTCCGGGAGGTATATTAATTGCAGGCATTATTGGTTTATATCATGAGCATGTTCATAAAAAAATAGGAAGAGTACTCTCCTATGCCATTCTAATTACATTTGGATACGTTGTTGCAGGAAATCTTTGGATACTCCTTAATTGCTTTTAGCCTTCCTTCAATCCCCACAACTTTTTTAAAATTAAGTGTGGAAGCAGCTAAGAGAACCGTTCAAAGAACCGCAGCCACAACCACGTGAACAACTCGCCATCTTTGATATTTAAGATTTCCCACAACGTTTTTATTATTTATACCTTGGTTTAAATTCTTGTGCAAGCATGGGAAAAATAATCGCTATTTTCGAAAAATATTTAACGTTAGGTGTTTAAACACGGATTACAATACCCAATAGGAGGGAAAAAAATGAATGAAAGCGAATCTTTCTTTTTGGATAAATGCGTAAAAAGCAAATATCCAGTTCTTTTCATAGACCAATCAAGAGACAGCCACGACAAAAAAAACACACAGGACATAGGCAAAAGACCTGACTTTCTCGTTAATATATCGGACATTGGCAACATATTCTTCGATGTAAAAACATCAAAAGAAAATGAAGTATGGAAAGAAACCCTGGGGAGGAAAGTCCAGGGGTTTATTATTGATTACAAAGATTTTGAAAAACTAAACAAATTTCAAACAGTGTTCCAATCTAACGTCTGGTATGCTATGTATCCTAGAGACATCCACGGAAAAGAAATAGACGAATGTTACACCATACCATTGTCCATAGTAAAAAAGTTTATTAAAAACCCACATAAAGAAGGCGAGTGGCCAGTAGTACAAATACCAACAATATGTTTTAAAGAAAGTGCAAAAGAGTTCGACCTATCAAAGGCGTGTAATAAATGCAAAAAACAATATTGCAAAACAGTAAATCCACCACCACCCACACTGCTCCGCTTTAAAAAAGATAAAACCACAGGCAAAAAATCTTGAAGGCGTTGCCCTCAAAAGGTGAAAAAAAATGGACAGAGAAGAAGCTTTAAAATTGGAGTTAAGTGAACTCCGAACAATTATCGGGAGATATGATAATTTCACTTTTATAATAAAGGGATGGTGTTTTACTTTTTATGTAGGTGTAATGATAATCATTTATACTAAAGGTTCTAATCTATTTTTTAGTTGGTATGTTGTTTCCATGCTGTTTTTTATTATTCTTGCTTTTTATTCCCTCGAAGTTCATTACAGGATTGTTCATGGAAATTGCATAGAAAGAAGTCACATTATTCAAGAAGCTCTAATGAACAACACTAATTCAGAAGAACCAAAAACCATTAGAGCCACCATAAGAGAAGAAGGAAAACATGGAACATGGGTCTTTTTTATAAAGTTTTTTAAATCTCTAGTAAACGCAAGAGTTTTCAATATTTATTATATTCTAATGGTTCCTACGCTATTATTGACTTTAGTAATACTACTTTGCAAATATCAGTTATCAAGCGTATGTTCCAGTTGAAGGCGTTGCCCTCAACCCTCCCATCGAGACCCCTTTTAGGAAAAGGGTTGTCTCAAACTCTTCCAAAACCATAAAGGTTTAATATGTTCTGGGATAATGGTCGCATATGATTGATTCCCAAACTTACTTTTGGGTTTTCAGTACCATCATTCAAGCTTTCGCTGCCCTGGTTGCTTTAATAGGAATGTTTGTTGTTTTCAGGCTTCAAATAATTAAAAGTGAAATTGAAAGTTCTTATAGGGACTTAAGTGCCTTTTTCAGAAAAAACCTGTCAAAAGACCAACTCGAAAGTCACATTGATTATGATATTATAAAATTTGAAAAAGAGATAGAAAAACGTCAGGAAGAGATAGAGGAAGGCCCTACTCAAGGCAGAAGGATACAACTTAAAGCTCAAATAGAGGACTTCGAAGAAGAAATAGAAGATAGAAGACGCAGAATCAATTTAATTTATTCTCATAAATCTGAAAGTGAGGCGATTATAAAAAAATCCAAACCTATTTTTTATCATAATGCTTTTTTAATAAGCCTTTCAA
>JAHJSX010000080.1 GCA_018830205.1 archaeon
GAGCTCTCAAGCACGATGCTCGTTGTGAGGACCCGTGTGTGGTAGCGGATGTTTCCGCCCACTATTATGACTGCCCCCACCTCTGAGAAGGCGCGCCCCAGTCCGCTCATGAGCGCTGTAAGGAGGCCGTAGCGTATCTCAAAGAGCGAGATATAAATCGTCTGTTTTTGCGTAGTCCCGAGAGAGGTAATGAGGTCGCGCACGTCGCGCTCCATGCCCTCGGTGGCAGAAAGTGTCACGCCCGCTATTATAGGGAATGCTATTATGAACTGGGCAAGCGCCATAATCCCTGGCGTAAAAAGCATTCCAGTAAAACCGAGGAGTCCGCGGTTTGAGAAGATTAAAAATAGGAAGAGGCCAACTACCACAGGCGGGAGGCCCATGAAGGTGTTGATGAGGTTTACAATGAGCCTCTTTCCCCTGAAGCTTTTGAGGCCGATTAGGATTCCAAGGGGCATAGCGAGGGTGGCTGCGAAAAAAACGCCTGTAAATGAGACTGCGAGGGACAGCAGTGTGATGTGGACGATTTCAGGGTCAAGCGAGACAATGAGTTCGACTGCTTTTACCAGTGAATCAATAAAAAGCCCCATTTACCTACTCCATGCACTCGCCGTGAAGGGGTGTGAAAAGGGCCTCGCCGTCCTTTGTGAACTCGCCTATCATCTTTTGCCCCTCTTTTGACATAATCCACCCCATAAGCTGCTGCGCCCCTATGTAATTGACCTCCGGGTTGTACTCTAGGCTTACCACGATTATCGCATATGGGTTAAAAAGGAGCTCGTCGCCTTCAACCATAATGTCAAGGTTTACGTTTTCCTTCATGGACAGGTAAGTGCCTTTGTCCACAAGGGTATACGCCCCTTTCTCGCTTGCAACGAGCAGGGTTTTCCCCATCCCTGTGCCTGTTTCCACGTACCAGCTTCCTAAATAGTAATCGCCGCCAGCAGCGTCCCAAAGCACAAGCTCTTTTTTGTGGGTGCCGGAGTCGTCGCCGCGGGAGATGAATGTGGAGTCTGCGTTCAAGATTCGCCTGAGTGCATTGATGGCTGTTTTTCCCTTTACTTCTGCAGGGTCGTCTGGCGGGCCCACAATCAAAAACTCGTTGTACATGACGCAGTGCCTCCATGTGCCGTATCCCTCCTCAACGAATTCTATCTCATCTTCAGGCGAATGAACCAGTATTATGTCAACGTCCCCGCGCCTGCCGTATTCAAGGGCCTTGCCCGTGCCAACGGATATAACCTGAACCTCAATACCATATTTCTCTTCAAATGCGGGAAGCATGTAGTCAAGCAGGCCCGAGTCGTATGTGCTCGTTGTCGTGGCCATTACAACCTCATCAGGCCCGCCAAGACACCCGCCGAGAATTAAAACAGCAAATAATGCTAATTGTATTCCTCGCAGCATGACCGGATATGAGGGGCCAATCTAAATAAATATGTTGGCCCACTCAAAGGACAATTACATTTTCAAGGCCGTCAAAGTCCCTGTCCTTTGTTAAAAGTTTCTGCTCAGAGCTTGCTGCAGAGGAGGCAATGAACCCATCGATAAGACTGAACTTGTTTTTTCCGGCCTTTCTCTGCTTTTGTTTTATCCTTGAGCCCTCGAGGCATATGTCCTCCGTCAGGTCCGTAAAATAGCACATCTTCCCCAGCCAGCTCAGGGCTGTTGTGGGGTCTAAATCATTCAAATAGCACCAATCGGCGACTTCGCCAACCTGTATTATTGAGGAGTACAGCGGTTCTCTCTCAACGACTTTTTTCATATAGCCTGCAACCGCTGCGTCCTTTCTAATCAAGTCAATTAAAATTGATGTGTCCAGGAACATCAGTACCTGTCCTCATATTCCCTCTTGAAAGGTTTTGCATCAGGATAAAGGCCCAAAAGTTCATTAAAAGCCTTCATACGCTTCGACTTGGCAATAGGTATCATCAACTTTATGTTTTCCCCTTCTTTTGCATTGGCTTCGTCAAGGATTTCTTTGGGGATTATCACACCTTTTGCGTTGCCAATCCTGCGTACTTTGACCTCAAATATTCCTGTCATTTATATCACTTGTTATAACGTTATAACTTAACTACTCTAAAACTCTTTGAACTTACACAACCTTTGCAAGCATGTGCGCAAGGCCAAGGCACGGCAGGTTGTCATATGCGGGCGTGACTGCCTGGAGGTCTGTGGCCTCAAGAGATGTCCTTTCGCACGCCTCTTTTGCCAGAACCCTGCCAAAGCCAGCGATGCATGCCCTTTTTCCCCCGTGCCTCTCAATAGTGTCTGCAATACGCTCCACCTGCCTATCACTCACGTATTCGCAGATTTCATTGATTTTTCTCTTGCCAATTTCATCAAGGTCTGCACACAAAACCCGGGCGATTCTCTGCATTGACTCGTCCTTGCTTTTGCCTTTTCCATCCGGCGTGTCGCATGAATATTCATTCTCGCTGATTATGCCAAGGACGTTGTAGACGTCTGCCGTAATCGCAAAGTACTCCGATGAGAGTGGAACCATTTTCCCATCAAAGGGAACGCCGTCAACGATTGCAGTTACAGGCGTGCGCAGTAGGCCCGTGTAAAGGAGCTGGCAGGCCTTCAGCCGCTCGAGGTCGGTCTTCGGGTATTTCCTGCCTTTGTCAAAAGGAATGATGTCAGTTGTCGTGCTGCCGCAGTCGATTAGGAGGCCTTCCCCAAACTCCCGCTCAAGGTAATAGGTGCTTGCAAGAAAGTTCGCTGCTGCGAGGTCAGCAGGATTTTTTATTTCGTCTGCGTTTATAAGGGTTCTATCCAACGTCAGGTAAAGTGGGCTTTCAAAGACGTCCTCGCAGACGTCGACAATAAATTGCACGCCCTCCTCTTTTGTGGCAAAGACGTCAGACAGCTCGGCTGTCATCGTTATTCCTACACGGTCACAGTCTTCTGCGAGGCCAGCAAGAAATGCCCCGAATTCCTCTTTCTTCTGCCAGAAGGGAAAGTAATGGATTTCGCTTGCAACTGACCCTGTATCAGAATCAAACGCGAGCCGCTTGGTGTTGGCGCCTCCAATGTCAAACGTCAGAACATTCATTGTATCCAGATAGAATAATCACCAAATGATACAAAGCTGTTTTGCTTCTTCGAACCTTTTTTCAGTGTGACGCTTTTCTTTGCCTCAAAATTTGGAATGCGTTCATGATAATAATTATCCAAAACAAGCTTTGAGATGTTGAAGCCGTAAACATCGTTTAGAGCGATTATGGGGGTGGTTGGTCTTGGATTTATCTCTATAATGTTTACGCGGTCGTTTAAGATAAAGTCGATGCCAACAAGGCCGTGGAGACCTTTTATCCTCTCAGCCGCTTTTATTATCTCTTCTGTTTCTGCGTCGGTTTCGAGCGGGATTTTGGCACCAGTGTATTTGAAATCCTCAATCTCCTGGGTGTTCAAGCTAAGTATTTGTACTTCGTCGCCAACGAGCAGGGTCGCGCTTGCAGGGGTGCCCTTGACGTATTCCTGCAGGAGATACCCTTCCGGGACATTTTTTAATTCATCTTCATTTCTCAAAAGCGCAACGCCCTCGCACGAGACGCCGTCTCTTGGTTTTGCAATTAGTGGGAAATTAAGTGATGTTGAGCTATCATATAACTCGGTTTTTGGTGTTTGAAGGCCGTGCAGGGCCTCGTATGTAGCTAGTTTGTCTGCCGCAATCTCAATAGCCCCCGGAGTCGAACCGAGGTTCACGTTTCCAGATTTTTCTGCTTCCACTGTCAGATTATGCAGCACCCCAGCTGACTCCGGAGCAATGACAAGAAAAAAATCAGATTTTTCCGAATAATCGAAAAATAATTCTTCGTAATTTTTTACGCGCGGAAAATTGTCAAAATCTGAAATCCTTGAATCAATGAATGTTGACACGTCTTCAAAACCGGACTCCAGAGTCTTGAACATGCCCATACCCTCGACGGTGATAGATGGCTCAAGTTCTGCGAATGCGCCGCATGTGGCGTACTCGAAAAGAAAAACAGACATCTAATAGCCCACGCCGAAGTAGCGGAAATCTGATTCTGCGGCAAGTTTTGGGTCGATGATGCGCCGGCCGTCAACAATGACGCCCGGCTTTTTGAGGATTTTTGAGAGTCTTGCAAGGTCGAGGCTCTTGTACTCATTGTGGTCTGTGACAATCACAAGGCAGTCCGCATCGCGGGCCGCGTCCTCGAGGTTGTTTGAGAACTTCTTCCCGAAGTCCTGGCTCACGAACGGGTCGTGGGAGAAGACGTCGCATTTCATCCTGGCCAGAGTCTCGATTATCTCTTTTGACGGGGTTTCCCTGATGTCATCTGTGTCTCCCTTGTAAGCAATTCCGAGAATTGCAACCTTTGAGTCCGAAATTTTCTTGTCAGCACTGCCCAGTGCCTTCTCAATCATCTTCAAAAGGTGCTTGGGCATGTTTTCGTTTACCTGCCTCGCGGAAGTTATGACCTTGAGTTCAACACCAAGCTCTCGTGCCTTTCCAATCAGGAAGTGGGGGTCTTTGGGGATACAGTGCCCGCCGACCCCTGTTCCCGGTCGGAGGAGGTTTACCCGGGGGTGCTTGTTTGCCATCTCTATGGCGCTCATCGCATCCACCCCGAGCTTTTCGCAAAGCATTGCGATTTCGTTCGATAGGGCTATGTTTACGTCTCTGAATGTATTCTCTATGACCTTGACCATTTCTGCGGTTTTTATGTCTGTTGTGATTAGCTCGCCGGTTGTGATTTGTGAATACAGGGCGCTTGCAAGCGCAGCGCTCTCATCGGTTATGCCGCCCACAATCCTTGAGTTTTTCTGGATTTCCTCGATTGTTTTTGTTGGTATGGCCCGCTCCGGGGAATATGCAAGGTAGAAGTCATGGCCTGCTCTAAGGCCGCTTTCCTCAAGTATCGGCAAAAGCTCCCCTTCTGTTGCACCCGGCGGCAGTGTGCTCTCGATTATAATAAGAGACCCCTCCCTGAGGTTTTTCGATATAGTGGAAATCGCAGATTTAATTGCCGAAAGATTCGGCTTCTTCTCGTCGTCTATTGGCGTTTGAACGACGACAAGGATGACATCGCTTTCTTGAACTACTGAATCAGTGTCAAGAGTTGCCTCCAGATTGCCGCTTGAAACCGCCTGCGATACCATGGATTCGATGCCGTTCTCGTTGATCGGGGACTCGCCGCGGTTTATGGTTTCGACGATTTTTGGATTGATATCGCCCCCTTTGACCCTGAAGCCCTTCTTCGCTAATATGGTGGCCATTGGCAGTCCTACGTATCCCATGCCCAGGATTCCCACACGGCACGATTTACCTGAGATTGCATCCATTAATGTCATCAAACCGGTACTTTATAGGATACGCCTATTTTAAGCTTTCCGATGAAATGGTTCTGGTGGGAATTGCAAAAGTAGTGAAATGGGCTTATTTTTTATTAAAAGTGTAAATAACCATTTCTAACCATTCCATAGGTAGAAAATTTATTCATTTCCCTCATAGAAGTCTTTTTTAACCTGCAATTTCTGTGTTCTTCCATCTGGCTCCTTGGATAGGATTCCGCGGCCTTCGAGGTCTGAAACCGTTCTTGAGACCTTTGGCCTTGAGAAGCCGGTTCGCTCCGGGAGCTGGTCCTGTGTGATTTCTCCTCCTGCCTCAATGATGGTCTTTACTACCTTCTCCTCGTCCCGGGTCAAGAGGGTGTATGATACCCTGTCGCGGGCCTTTTTTATCTGGCTTATTGATGCAAAGCCGAGAAGGCCCAAAATGATTCCGATTAAAAGGTAAATGTACTTTGCATCCAGTGCCGGTGACCCTGCTGTGGGGCCGGTCTTTACCGCGTATCCTCTTGCAAGCAGGTCCTCTGTTACCTCTGAGTTGAGGCCAACGAGCACGACCTCTTTTGCCCCGATGCTCTTCATCGCATTCAGGACGCTCACCGGGACCTCTCCCCGCCTTGCGAAAAGTATGGGTGCCTCCATCTGGCTTGCTATTCTCCTCGCCTCAAGATAGTACTCAAAGTCCTCGCCGCTTGCAAGCACAACCTCTTTTGAACTTGGATAAAGCTCTACCGCAACCCTGGCGGACGTGCCATACCTGTCTGCCTCACTGATTCTGTGCGTCGCAAAGCCCATGCCATCAAGTGCCTTTTGGATTGCAGGTGAAATTGCCTCCTCGCCGCCGACAATCAGCACGTTCTGGAAGCCGGCCTCCTTGTATCCAGAAAGCTGGGTCTCGACATGCGGCTCAAGTGTATCAGGCAATGTCGAGACAACGGGAATGCCTGATGAATGGGAGTATGTCTGTGCAATAAGCCAGTCAGGGGGCAGGTCGCTTCTTACGAGTATTACATCATAGGGTGGTGAGATGCTGCCCACCACTAATAGAATTAAAGCTACCAAAAGGGCCCTCTTCATGGTGTAAAAACTGCTTGGAGAAAATATAAGCCTTTTCCAAAAATCTTTGAACTACCCCCCATAAAACCTCTTTTCGAATTCGGCCCAGTTATTTATGGCATCTACACCGAGGTCTGCTTTATCAAAGAATTTGGTGAGGGATGTCTTCTTCTTGGGTGTGACGTCCTCCCGCGGCCTAAAGGCTGGGACTTCCTGCTTCATAGGCGTTCCAAGCGGAAGGCCTCTGGCAGTCATCAAATCGGGCGCGTCCCGCCCTACTCGTTTGAGAATATTTATCGCAGCGTTGTGGTCCCTGTCGATTGTGAGGTTGCAATGAGGGCATCGATGCATCCTCACTGCGAGGCTTTTCTTGACCGTTTCTCCACAACAGCTGCATTCTTGCGAAGTGCCGTTTGCGACTGCAAAGGCTGTATGCTTACCGACCCATTCTGCCTTGTAAGCTGTGAGCGATTGCAGGAGATGCCACGAGGCGTCTGCGATGCCTTTCGCAAGATAGTGGTTCTTGAGCATGTTCCTGATGCGCAGGTCCTCGAAGGCAACGAGGTCGAAGCGGTCGACGAGATCCCGCGAGAGCTTGTGTGTGAAGTCGAGGCGCTGGTTCCTGACCTTTCGGTGCGCCCTGGCGACCTTCAGCCGTTGTCTGCTTCTATTCTTCGAGCCCTTCTTCTTTCTGGAGAGCCTGCGCTGCTCCCTGGTGAGCTTCATTTCAGACCGCTTGAGGAGTTTCGGTGGCTCGACCTTCTCGCCGGTGCTCAGAGTGACTATGGATTCAAGGCCAACGTCAACGCCGGTGGCCGTTTTGGGCTTGATTTTTCCCACGCCGGGCAGTTCGACGGCAAAGCAGGCGTACCAGCGGTCGACATCGTGCTGTATCGTGCACGTCTTTACGATGCCTTCAATTGGCCTGTGGAGCTTGATGCTGATGTCACCGACCTTGGAGAGTATGAGCTTTCTGCCTTTGATTTGGAACCCGACTTGTGGA
>JAHJSX010000081.1 GCA_018830205.1 archaeon
ATACTTTGAGTGCCTTCACGAACTCAAGCTGATTGTCGACCTCTATTACAAATCCGGCATCGAGGGCATGTGGAAGAATGTGTCGAATACCGCTGAGTATGGGGGCCGAACAAGGGGCCCCAGAATCATAACCCCGGAGACTAAAGCCACAATGAAGGAGATACTTGGAGAAATCCAGTCCGGCAAATTTGCCCAAGAGTGGGTAAAAGAAAATAAAGAAGGATGCCCAAACCTAAACAACCTCAGGAGTGAGGGCAAAAAGCACCAGATTGAGAAGGTCGGAGAACGCCTGCGGAAGTTGATGAAGCTATAATTTATATCCCCTGCAGTAGAATCTAATCCATGAAAGGCCTCCTTTTGGACATAGATTACCAGACGCGGGATGATAAGGCCGTTATAAGGCTATTTCTAAAAGGGGAAAAAGAGAATTTCATCGCCACCGATGAGTTCCCCCCCTACTTCTATGTACTCCCGACAACAGATGACACAGAAGCCCTGGCAAAGAGCATCAGGGAGGCGGGCGGGGAGGCCGTAAAAAGCGTTGAGGCAGTTGAAAAGAAGCTGTTTAGAAAGCCCATAAGCGTACTTAGAGTCACGGTCGCCCACCCCCAGGACGTCCCGAAAATTCGCGACGAAATAAGGAGCATCCCCGGTGTGGAGGACCTTTTCGAGCAGGACATCCTGTTTCCAAGGCGGTATTTGATTGACAGGCATATTTTTCCTCTCACGTGGCTTGAAATAGAAGGTGAAAAAACAAACGGGGAGGTCATCGCAAAAAAGATAACACAAATAGAAGGCGAATTCAAGCCCATTGTCATGTCCTTTGACATAGAGACCTACAATCCTGTGGGAATGCCAAGGGACCAGGAAGATCCCATTATCATGATGAGCCTTGCGACAAGCACGGGCCTCATAAAGGTGTTGACGTGGAAGAAGCCGCAAGGCAATTTTGACTATGTCGAGGTCCTGGCGGACGAGCGGGCCGTACTTTTGCGCTTTGCCGAGATTGTAAGCGAGGAAGACCCGGATGTCATGGTCGGCTACAACACAGACAACTTCGACTTTCCCTATATTGCCCAGAGGCTTAAAAAACTGGACATGGAGCTCCCGCTCTCTCGCGACGGCTCTGGATTTAGGATGGATAACAGAAGGGGCATTTCCGAGGCCCGCCTAAAGGGCAGGGTCCACGTGGACCTCTATCCCATAATACGAAGGTCAGTGAAGCTTAACAGCTACGTGCTTGAGAATGTGGTCTTCGACGTGCTTGGCAAGAAAAAAGATAAGCTCTCTGCAGAGCTTTTGTGGAAATACTGGGATGAGGGAGGAGACGACCTGGACAAGGTCATCGTGTACTCGATGGAGGACGCAGTGTCCACCCTTGAGCTAAGTGATGAGTTCCTGCCGTTCTACCTTGAGCTTGCAAGGCTTGTTGGCCAGCCCCTTCACGCGGTATCAAGGATGACAACGGGCCAGCTTGTCGAGTGGCTGCTTATGCGCGAGTCATCGAACAGGGGGGAACTGATTCCAAACCGAGCCTCAGGCGAAGAATTTACCAAACGAAGAGCAGAGACCTACATAGGTGGATATGTAAAGGAGCCAAAAAAAGGCCTTTCAGAGGACATTGCGGTATTTGATTTCAGGAGCCTGTATCCAAGCATCATCATCACGCACAACATCGACCCATCAACGTTTGAGCGGGGCGGCAAAAGTTTGGTGCCCGGCACAGACTATTCTTTTTCAAAGGAGAAGGGTTTCATACCGGGAATACTTGAAAACATATTGGACAAAAGAGCAGAAACAAAACGCGGCATGAAGGCCGAAAAAGATGAGCATAAAAAGAAAATCCTTGACGCAGAGCAACAGGCGCTCAAGATACTTGCAAACAGTTTCTATGGATACATGGGCTATCCACGTGCTAGGTGGTACAAAAACGAATGTGCAGAAAGCGTCGCCGCGCTTGCGCGCATGTACATACAGCAGGTGATGTCTGTCGCAGAGAGGGAATTCGGATTCGAGGTAATCTACGGCGACACCGATTCCCTTTTCATCGTTGCTCCTGGTGCAAAAGACAAAATGAAGGAATTTTTAAAGCACGTAAACGATACTCTACCAGGCGTACTTGAGCTTGAATACGAGGGCTTTTACAAACGGGGGATATTTGTCACAAAGAAGCGATACGCGCTCATCGACGAAGACGACAAGATGACCATAAAGGGCCTTGAGTTTGTAAGGCGCGACTGGACTCCGCTTGCGCGCACAACACAAAAAGGAGTGCTTGAGGCGCTCCTAAAAGACGCGTCTCCCGAGAAGGCCACAGAGATTGTGAAGAAGGCAATCGAGCGCGTGAGGAAAAGAGATGCATCGATTGAGGAGCTGACCCTTTACACACAGCTTACAAAAAACATAGCAAGCTACAAAAACATTGGTCCGCATGTCGTTGCAGCAAAAAAACTGATTGAGAAGGGCCGCGACATCTCTCCGGGCATGGTCATAGGGTATGTGATTACAAAGGGCTCATCAAAACTGATTTCAAAAAGAGCAGTGCCTGCGGAATTTGTCAAAGTCGAGGACTATGACACGGAGTACTACATAGACAACCAGATTTTGCCGGCCGTCATCAGGATTTTCGAGGCAATGGGCTATTCGAAAGAAGATTTAAGGGACGGGATAAAGCAGGAAAGCATGGACAAGTGGTTTTGAATTGCGGGCGAGGTCCAAATTTACAAATCAGAGATTCCTTTATCAAGATAATATTCTTTAAATCTTTTACCGTCTGCATCGTATAAACACAAAACTCTTTTTTCTGGAATAAAAATTCCATAACCTTTAGGAGGAGTTCCTGCTAAAGAAAAAAAGTAACAATCAGAACCGGAGTTTTTATCTGGAGATAAAACAACCAATTCTCTATCAAGCAAGGCTCCGCCATGAGTTTTGTTATAATGCTTGATTAGAATTTCCTTGATATCTTTCTTTGTAATTAATCCAGAAGTTTTAGAATCCATATAAAACTTAATCACTTCTGACTATTTTATATAATTTTCTATATACAGCTTATTCAATCAGGGAAGAGCTTCACCCGTCACAATTGAGACAAGTAGCATTTAAATATTTCAACTTTGACATTAGATACAATGACCATAAAGGCGATTTTCTTTGATATAGATGACACGCTCTATAACAGCACAAAGCTTACGACGATGGCAAGAGAGAATTCTATCAGGGCCATGATAGAC
>JAHJSX010000082.1 GCA_018830205.1 archaeon
CCGCACGCGGCATTTGCCCGTATGATGTCGTCTTTTGATTTCAAGAATTTAGTAAGTATTGGGACGGCGTCCTTGACAAGCTCTGGTTCATCTTCCCCAAGCACCGCGAGTGAATATGCCGCATATCTTCGAACAGAGAGGCTTTCGTCCTTTAGTGCCTTTATGAGCGTCTTTGCCATCGGCTTGACAGTATCTGGCGAAATCTCAGAAAGAAGAGAAATAGCAAACACCGAGTACTGTCGAATCTCAGGCCGCGAGTCGGACAGAAAAGGCTCCATTTTAGGAATGAGCCCTTCTACAAGTATTGGATTCTCCTCAACAATCCTCCCTGTAACCATAATCGCCTTTTTCTGTACTTCTTTGTCGGAATCGCCAAACAGCTTTTCTAATTCCTTTACTAGGCTACTATCATTAATCACCGACTCAAAAATCTCGTTTTCTGTCATTTCCCGCAGTCCCATGCCCTCACCTTATATGTTAACTTAATAAAAATATTCCTTACATTCGCGTAAGAGCGTCGATTCCAAGGAGATTAAGTGCATTTTCAAGGACAATAGCAGTCGCGTAGACGAGATTTAGCCTGAAATCCTTTTCATCTGATTTTAAAACTGGCTCAAACATGTAAAATCTGTGAAATGCTGAGGCAAGCTCGGAGGTGTATGTAGCAAGAAGCGCCGGTTTTCCAGAGTTAGCGGATTCTAGTACTACATCTGGGAATTTCGAAAGCAATTTCAAAAGTGCGGTCTCGTTTTCTTTTAGTTCTCCGGTGTCGAAATCAGCTGCCGGTTTTTCATGCTCAAGTATCCTGCAGGCCCTTGCATACGCATACTGTATGAATGGGGAGCCCTGCTTTTCAAAATCGAGCGCATCTTCCCAGCGGAACACAAGTGATTTTTCTGGGGCTATCTTTACAATATTGAACCTGACTGCGCCAGTGCCGACGCTCTCTGAAATATTTGACTTGAGCGTGGTGCTTTCATCTGGCCTCCTTTTGTCAACCTCTTCGTAGGCCCTTTTTACACTTTCATCCAGAAGGTCGTCGAGTGAAACAAACACCCCGCGCCTTGTGGACATACTCCCTTCAGGAAGCGAGATAAACTCGTATATTACCAGCTCGGGAGGTTCCTCGCCGAGTATTTCAAGTGCATGACCAAGCTGGGATGATACAAGCTTGTGGTCGGCGCCAAGGACATCCACAACACGCCCGCGCTTCGACTTCCATAAGTGATATGCGATGTCCCTTGTTGCGTAGAGGTAGGTGCCGTCACGCCTTTTGAGTATAAGCTCCTTTTCTATGCCGAATTCGCTTAGGTCGAGATAGCCGACCTCATTTATTTTGAAATATTTGGTCTGTTCAAGCTCTTTTACAACTTTTTCAACCGAACAGTCTCTGACAAAAACACTTTCCCACACAAAAATATCGTGCTTAATGTGCATTCTTTCAAGTGTTTCTTTTGCACCTTCTGTTGAATAGTTCGCAGCAAACTCAAATCGCTCTTTTATTTTTTCATCCCCTGCTTCATATCCTTTCATCAGGCCAGAAATCGCTGCCTCGTGTTCTTCATTCTCCTCTACTTCCTTGTTGGCAGCTATGTAAACTTCAGAAATTGCATGGTCGTTTTTCTTTTCTTTGTCAAGCGCCCGCGTTTCAAGGCCCCATACAACAACTGCAAGCTGCCTGCCCATGTCATTGATGTAGTACTGGGTTTCGACCCCGTATCCTGCAAAGCGCATGATTCTTGCAAGAGTATCGCCGATGATTGCGTTTCTCCCATGCCCAATATGCAGCGGCCCGTCAGGATTTGCCGAGGTGTGCTCCAGTACGATTTTTTCCTTTTTACTACCCCTGCCATAATCGTCTCCCTCGGATTTTATTTTATTAATTAAGTCTGGCACGAGTTTTTCAAAGTTCAAGTAAAAATTTATGTAACCGCCAGCCGCTTTTACTTCTTTTATAAGTCCGGAGGGTTTGATTTTTGACGCGAGTTCCTCTGCAATGTCATTTGGGGATTTTTTAAGAAGGGGCGCCAGCTCAAAGCACGGGGCCGAAAGGTCGCCAAAATCGCCAGGCGGCTCTTCAAGTGTAATTTTTATATCCTTGA
>JAHJSX010000083.1 GCA_018830205.1 archaeon
ATCCTTCCCATGTTCTATGGGAATTCCAATGAATATACCAAGGTCATGCGCTCCGCAATAACTCTCAACGGTTCTTTTTTCAATGCCCAGCGCATGATGGGCCAGTACCTGCAGAACGCCTACAAAATCAACAGTTTCACAAAGTCAAGGATTTCCAGTCCACTATGAATTTTTCTATGAGCGGCATTGAAGTTTTATCTACAACAGTGATTTTCAACCCAACGCCCCCTAGATGTTCTCTTTTCGCTTCTTCCTTATCCATTTATCTATTTCCACAACAACAATCACGGTCACAGACATCAAAAATATCCTTGCCCATTCCACTGCAACGAGCGGCTCGGTCCTGAAGATGAACTGGAGTGTGGGCACATAGACCACCGCAAGCTGGGCGAAGAAAGCCGCAATCATGCTGTAAAAGAGGAATGGGTTGCTCATTGGCGGAATCTTGAATACAGACCTCCTAACAGACCGGCTGTTCCACGCCTGGAAGAACTGGAAGAATACCATGGTTGTTACGGCGACCGTTCTCGCCCTTTCTGTTGTTGCTCCGCTGTTCAGGGACTCGGTGAAATTGTAGATTACTCCTATAGAAATCAAAACCGCCACAAGAACGGTCCTTTCAATCATGACTCGTGACATGATGCCTTCTTTCGGGCTCCTTGGCGGCCTCTTTGCGATGTCCTTCTCCCCCGGCTCAAATGCGAGGGCCACGTCCTGGAGGCCGTTTGTGACGAGGTTTATCCAAAGAAGCTGGGCCGCCACGTATGGTATTGGCAGGTCCAACACCATGGCGGCAGATATTGATAGGATTGCGGCAATACCTGTTGGTATAAGGAAAAAGATGGCCTTGCGAATGTTGTCGTATACGACCCTGCCCTCCTCAACTGCGCCAAAGATGGTTGCGAAGTTGTCGTCTGTTAGAATCATGTCCGAGGCCTCTCTGGCAACGTCGGTGCCCCCCCTGCCCATGGAAATGCCGATGTGGGCGGCTTTAAGGGCAGGCGCGTCGTTTACCCCGTCGCCTGTTACCGCCACGACCTCGCCATGCTTTATAAGCTGCTGGACTATGCGGAGCTTGTGATTTGGGGACACACGGGCGTAAACTGACACATCCTTGACTATTTTGAAAAGCTCGTCATCAGTCATGGCCTCAAGCTCCCTGCCTTTTATGACTTCTGGGCTCTCGCCGCCTATGCCAAGCTTCTTGGCTATAGCCACTGCCGTCACAGCGTGGTCCCCTGTTATCATCAATACCCTTATTCCAGCATCTTTGCAGTTCGCAACGGCTTGGATTGCCTCTGGCCTTGGGGGGTCTATCATACCCTGCAGGCCTGCAAAGGTGACTCCAGACTCAATATCTTTTGTGGTGATTTCTACGGTGTCATCTGGCATCTCCTTTAAAGCAAAGGCCAAAACCCTTAGCCCATCCCTGGCAAAATCCTCTGCCACATTTATAATATCATCCGTCACTGCCCTTTTTGCCAGGCACCCGGTGCACATGGCTAGTACTTTTTCAGGCGAGCCTTTTACGAAAAGGACCTTTTTCCCGTCGTGCTCGTGGAGGGTGGCCATCCAGCCTCTATCGGACTCAAACGGCAGGGCGGCAATTTGCGGGTAGTTCGCCTTCTCCGCATCAACGTTTAGACCGCCTTTGATAGCTGATACTATAAGGGCCCCCTCTGTGGGGTCCCCTTCGATAGCATGCTTGCCCTCTTCCACCACAAGGTTGGACTCATTGCAGTGAAGGCCTATGCGGAGCACTTTTTGGACCCGTTCCATGTGCCTGCTTTCCACTGCCAGTCCAGCATGAAGGATGCCGCCGGCGGGTTCATACCCGCTGCCCGTGACCTCATAGCGGTGACTCCCGTCGTAGATGAGATTGACGGTCATCTCATTTTTCGTAAGGGTGCCTGTCTTGTCAGAGCATATGACTGTAGCGCTTCCAAGCGTCTCCACCGCGGGCAGCTTCCTCACGATAGCATTCTTCCTTGCCATCCTGGAAACGCCGATTGCCATAGCAACGGTGACCACTATTGGCAGGCCTTCTGGTATCGTCGCAACGGCCACGGCCACGGCGATGGTGAACATTTCCTTGAAACCAAGGCCAATCATCATGCCGGCGGCTATGAGGATTGAACAGGCCCCAAGAACGATAAATCCAATCTGGTGCGCAAAATGGTCGAACTTCTCCTGGAGAGGGGTCTTGACGTATCCTATCTCCTTTACGTCCTGTGCGATTTTGCCAAGTGTCGTACTTGAGCCGGTGCCGACCACAATCCCTCTTGCACGGCCGTTTACGACAATGGTGCCCATGAAACCCATGTTGCGCTGGTCGCCTGGCGTGAGGGTTTCCCTTGCAATTGCTTCGGTGATTTTGTTTGCAGGAACCGACTCGCCGGTGAGCATGGCCTCATCGACTCGAAACTCAACAGTCTTGAAAAGCCTGATGTCTGCTGGTACCCTATCCCCTGATTCCAGATAAACGATATCCCCGGGAACGAGTTCCTCGCTGTTGATTTCGTCCTCCCTGCCGCCCCGGACTACATGTGCTATGGGCACAAGCATCTTTTGCAGGGCCCTCGCGCTTTCTTCTGCCTTGAACTCCTGTACGAAGCCAACAATGGCATTGAGGATGACCACCCCGAATATTACTCCGCTGTCAATGTACTCATGGAAGTAGGTCGTGACAATTCCGGCGAATATGAGAAGGTAGATGAGCGGGTTTTTGAACTGGTTAAGGAGAATCTTGAGCTTGCTTACCCCTTCTTCCTTTGCGAATTTGTTTGGGCCGTATTTTAAAAGGCGCTTCTTGATGTCATCATCCAAAAGCCCCTCTTTCGAGGTCCCAAGTCTTTGGAAGACTTCCTCTACGTCAAGCCGGTACCACTCCATTTTTTCTCCTTACTTTATAGTTAGAGCAATATAAATTAAAAAATTTTCTAAACTAAAAAGACACTCAGTTTCTGGTCCTGTTCCCGACAGGCTTCCTGAAAGCCTGGTATTTTTTGGCGGCCTGGGGTTCCAGAGCATTGAGATGGGATATGATTTCATTCCTGAGCTTGCTGGATTTCATACCCTCCTCCACTTTAATGGACCTCATGATTTTCTGGGCCACCTCGTCACTGACCCCGGCTTTTGTGACAGACAATTTAAGCTTTCCTGGCTTGAAATCCTCTTCATGTCCAACGTTCTTTACGATTTTTGGCACATTTTCACCTCCAACTTTCTTGGTTATTCTCAATATAGAGGCTTTGGTGAGAAGGTATATCCCAATACTCTCTAAATACCAGAATCGGTTTCAATTTGATTATGTCTCCACCGCTTTTGATTTGCTCGAAGCCCTTCATATATTTAGGTAAGTGGATTACTTATAATTTTTGTAATGGCCGGCGTATTGAAGAAATATTTCGGCCTGAAAAATTTTATCTACTATGAAAGATATCACTAACTTAATACCGAGGGGTGAAAATGCAGGAAAAGAAGAACTTTCAAAGGAGATTGATAAAACTCATAGAGACAATAACATCCGGTTTTGATTTGTTTCTGGCACTTGCACTTTTGATTTCAGGGCTCCTGCTTGTCTACTGGGCCACATATGACATTTTCATGGTCTTTGTCGGGGAAACAACCCTGCAGAAAGGAATCCTGAGTATGTTGGGTGTGTTTTTGATATTCTACGCTGTTCTGGAACTTTTAAGGGG
>JAHJSX010000084.1 GCA_018830205.1 archaeon
ATGTCGCGCTTTCACTTGTCATGAAGCTGAAATTCTGCAGTATGGAAATCCTGGCCCATATGCCTACCCTGCCAATGCCTTCTAAAAACATCGGCGCTATTGCTATCATCAAAAAGATGCTCATTCTGCGAAGCTCTGGGCGCCTGCCCACCTGCACGGCCTTGTAAAGCGGGTAAATTGCAAAAAGTGCAAGCAGGGTGAATACGTAAAGCTGTGCCCTGCCCCACCAAACAAGGAGCTTCAAATAAAAAGTCGCTTCTCCGGGCTTCCTTTGCCCGTGGAACGTTAATATTGCATCGTCAATGGCCGCCAGCAGATTGTCGATATTTTCTACTGCCGGCGCTCTTTTTGTTTCTGCAAATTTTTCGGTTATACGTGTGTGCAGTGCAGGGTCAATTTCTGCAACGTCCAATCTAATCTCATTGTACAAAACAAGGGCATGATTGATTTCTGAAACTGCAAGCCCGCTCTCCCCGCGATTTGTATATGCCTTGGCAGTGGTCAGGTACCCCCCTATAAGCGCCAGCTGGGTTATTTCTTCAGAGCCGGTTCCTCCAAACTCAAGTGTTCTAACATGCAAATCAAAGCTGTGCCCCCGCCCATATGACTGGAAACCTCCTGTATTATCACAGACTGCTATCCCGAAGCGGTATATCGCTTTTATGTCAAATTGCACGTCATCGTTGTGGCCTGTATCAAGCGCCCTTTTTTGTTCTACGTGCCACCTGCCCTCAAGCCATATGCCTTTTGATTCTATGTCTGCCCGGCTGCCTGCGGGACTCTGCAGTATGTACCCGGGTACGGTTGTCCCGTTCAAAATGGCAGTATCAAGAGTTACTTCCACTGCCTCGCCCCGCTCGATTTCGCCCTGGAAAAGAAACTTTGCATCCTCATCGCTCACGGGATTTGGCTCGTAATATTTGGGCAATGCGACTGGTTCGCCTGATATTAAGACGATATGTATATTTTCTGCATAGCCTGTACTTCCCACCCCTATTTCCTGCCCGGTGTAGCTTGCAGTTGTGACGTCGTCGAAATGCCTGCCTGCATCTCTTGCCGCTTCATGGGTGCCTTCTTCCACGGTGTTGTCCCAGTACTTGTCCTCGGTGAATCCTTGTGGATTTGTGGTGCTTGCCCTCCACTGCCATGTGTCGGTTCTCTCGCCGTCTGCGTTTGTGTGGTGCCGGTCCCCATGGCATGTGATGGCACAGCCGGCGACGTTGAAGCCCTCCACAGATTCCTCTATGTTCCAGATAAATAGAAGTCTGTCCTCGTCTTTGGCTGCCTCTTTCCCGGTTTCGCTAAGTGTCTGCCAGCCCTTCTGTGTATCGTATATCCACATATCGCGGATATCGTTTTCCGTGGGGTCGGGCCAGGTTGCATATATGTAAATGTTATTTTCATCATAAAGCGCCTTCAGCGTAACGTCCACGGTCCCTGTAATCCTGTCTCTTGCCGCTATGACCAGCTCATTTGCACCTGCCCATGACATCTCATTTGCATAACCGTCTATGGTTATGTCTTCAGCGGTCTTCTCTGCAGTGAGTATGGTGCTGCGCTCCTCTTCCGCAAAGACTATCGAAGATGATAAAATGCAAAGGGTAATTACCGCCAAGCCAAGCGCTGCCTTTCTATTCACTTTAACCCGCCTCTTTTTATTGGAATTGTGAACCAGAACTTTGTACCTTTTCCTACAACGCTTTCTACCCTGAGTTCGCCGCCAAGTATTTCTACGATTCTTTTTGTTATCGTCAAACCCAGTCCAACGCCGCCATATCTTCTTGTAGTGCTCCCATCTATCTGGTAAAACCTTTCAAATACCTTCTCCATATGCTCCTCGGGGATTCCTATGCCTGTATCAGTGACGCTAATTTGGGCAAAACCCTCTTCTTCATTGTACGCGGTTTCAATATGGACCTCTCCGCCAGATTGGTTGAACTTGATTGCATTGTCCAGGAGGTTTACTATTGCCTTTTTTAAAAGAGTCCTGTACGACTCGACTTTTTTGCCCTCGTCGCCTATGGAAACCCTTAATACAACTTTGTTTCTTTCGGCCGATTCTTTAACGTCGTTTACGGCCCGATCTATGACCTCTTTTAGGGTCATCTGTTCGATTTGCAGCTTTTCTGGCCACTGCTCTATCTTTGCAAAATCCAGTATGTCCCCGACGAGTGTGTTGAGGCGGTTGATGTTCCTGTTGCCGACGCGCAGAAGTTCACGGTGCTCATCTTTTATGTCGTCATCCTGTATGTAATCGACAACGCCTTTGATGGTCGTAATGGGGGTGCGCAGCTCATGGCTTACGTTTGAGAGAAACTCGTCTTTCATCCTGTCCAATTTTTTAAGTTCCTTATAAGCCTCCTCAAGCCTGTCCCTCTCCATCTTCACTTCTTCTGTCTTCTCATCAACAATCTCCTCAAGCTGTTTGGAGTAATCCTCCAGGAAGTCCAGTGTTTCCAATGTTTCCGATATATTGGAAAAACGCTGACCTGTTTCATCGTAAAGCTGTGTGATTCTTGTGTCAATGGTTCGAATCCTGATGGCTATGAGGAAGAAAAATGTCAAAGAGAGTACTAATATAGAATATATGCCCCCGATTCCAAGCGCAAATTGGTCCTCAAACATTTTTTTATCCCTGCCTGCTAAAGCTGCGATTTACTTGGGTGTTCCCCAGGTCTTGTCTACGTTTTCTTTTATTTTTACAACTTGCTCTCTTACGTTTTCCATTTCCCTTTGATGTGCACTTTCAAATTCCGCAAGCCTTTCTCCCATCTGCTGAATCCTTCTGCCAAGTGTAAAGAAAAACAAAAGGCAGAACACCAAAAGGACATACATCCCGATAATCAAAAATGACGTAACATCTTCCATTTTTCAACTACTCCTTATTTTTTAATTATTACTCCACTGAAATTGATATCGTAGTGTTCGCTCTGGTAAAAATCACACTCCAGACAATCGTCGATTTTCTTTGCAAATGTGCCGATTACTTCACCATTGCATATGGTTCCTGCAACGCGTGCACAATGTTTGCCGTGTGAGGGATATGCAGGGCAGACTCCTTCAACCTTGGCTTTCACTCCGCCTTTTTCCCTCCCGCAGTGTTTAAATTCCCAGCAGTCCATAATTATCAACCTATACTATGTTATTACCTACTACTAAAATATCTTCCTCTCTTTTCTATTGCCCGGAGTCTCTCCAAAATCTCGCGAGAAGCACTGAATTCTTCCCGGTATCCATCGAAAAATGCATCCAGGCACTCTTTTTCGTGTTCAAAGTGGGTTGACCGCAGAGATTTCACAAATACAAGCAAATCGACGCCTTTCGCCTCGACTGATTCATTTATCTCCCCAAGACCAAAATCAATGAAATAGATTTTGCCGCCGGATTGAATCATATTCGAGGTTGTCAAATCGCCGTGAATTATGTGGTTTTTATGAAGCAGACCTGTGCTTTTCCCGGCCTTTGTGCAGATTTTAATTCTCTCATCGCTCGATACGCCGTTCAAAATTTTTCTTATCTTTTGCCCATCGATATAATCGAGGATGATAGAGGTCTTTTCGTCATCGACCTCCCTTATGAAAGGTGTCGGCACA